>CAMDJU010000019.1 GCA_945900695.1 Bordetella parapertussis
CGCTGCCATTCACGGCCATTTTGTCGATGTGCGTCAATTTGTTTGAAAGCCAAGACCATGAATAAATTCAATGTGCACAAAGGCCTGGTCGCGCCCATGGACCGCGAGAACGTCGACACCGACGCCATCATCCCCAAACAGTTTTTGAAATCCATCAAAAAAACCGGCTTTGGACCCAACCTGTTTGACGAGTGGCGTTACCTTGACAAAGGCGAACCCGGCCAAGAACACGTCCAGCGCAAGATCAACCCCGATTTCATCTTGAACCAGGCCCGCTACCAGGGCGCGTCCATTTTGCTGGCGCGCAAAAACTTTGGCTGCGGCTCCTCGCGCGAACACGCGCCCTGGGCTTTGGAGCAGTATGGCTTTCGCGCCATCATTGCGCCCAGCTATGCCGATATCTTTTTCAACAACAGCTTTAAAAATGGCTTGCTGCCCATCGTGCTGCCAGAGACCATCGTGGGCCAGTTGTTCGACGAGTGCTTTGGCTTCCCGGGCTACCAGTTGACGGTCGACCTGGACCGCCAAGTGGTGGTGCGCGCCCAAGGCGAAGAAATTCCCTTTGAGGTGCAACCCTTTCGCCGCTATTGCCTGATGAATGGCCTGGATGACATTGGCCTGACCCTGCGCCACGCCGACAAAATCCGCGACTTTGAAGCCGCCCGTCTGGCCTCCAAGCCTTGGCTGGCGCAAACCCTGCCGGAGAGCTTCCGATGAAAATCGCAGTATTGCCGGGTGACGGCATTGGCACCGAAATCGTCGCTGAAGCGGTCAAGGTCCTGAAGGTTTTGGGCTTGCCGCTGGAAATGGAAACCGCCTTGGTCGGTGGTTGCGCCTACGATGCCCACGGCCACCCCCTGCCCGACAGCACCTTGAAGCTGGCCAAAGAATCTGACGCGATTTTGTTTGGCGCCGTCGGCGACTGGAAATACGACACCCTGGACCGCCCCCTGCGCCCCGAACAAGCCATCTTGGGTTTGCGCAAAAACTTGGGGCTTTTCGCCAACTTTCGCCCCGCCATTTGTTACCCCGAGTTGGTGGGCGCTTCCAGCTTGAAGCCTGAGTTGATTGCGGGCTTGGACATCCTCATCATCCGTGAGTTGACCGGTGATATTTACTTTGGCCAACCGCGTGGCCGCCGTGTGTCGCCTGACGGCGCCTTTGCCGGTGCCGAAGAAGCCTTTGACACCATGCGCTACTCCCGCCCCGAGGTGGAACGCATTGCCCGCGTGGCCTTTGAAGCTGCACGCAAGCGCAGCAAGCGCGTGACCAGCGTGGACAAGGCCAATGTGCTGGAGACCTTTCAATTTTGGAAAGACATCGTCACCGAAGTGCACAAAGACTACCCCGATGTGGCGCTAGACCACATGTATGTGGACAACGCCGCCATGCAGTTGGTGAAAGAGCCCAAGCGCTTTGACGTGGTGGTCACTGGCAATATGTTTGGCGACATCTTGAGCGACGAGGCTTCCATGTTGACCGGCTCGATCGGCATGCTGCCCTCAGCATCTTTGAACGCCAGCAACCAAGGCTTGTACGAGCCCAGCCATGGCAGCGCCCCTGACATCGCTGGCAAAGGCGTGGCCAACCCACTGGCCACCATCTTGTCTGCCGCCATGATGCTGCGCTTCAGCCTGAACCAAGAAGCCGCCGCCGTGCGGATTGAGAACGCGGTGAAAAAAGTGCTGGCCCTTGGGCTTCGCACCGGCGACATTTACAGCGAGGGCACCACCAAAGTGGGTACGGCGCAAATGGGTGATGCGGTGGTCAAGGCGCTGGGTTGATGGGTTGCAGTTGTCCAGTGTTGGTGGTATGGGCTACGGCATTCGACTTGGCCACACGACTTGTCCGCAAGGTGAACGCCCTGCATGCGGCCTAGATGCAAGAGGTCCTTGCCGGGTTGGGGCCTGTATTTCAGTAACCCCTTCAACCCTTTCACGCCCGGTTTAGCGAAGTTGGCATGTCTTGCACAGAAGCAGAGCCATGCCCTCAATCAAACGCCCAGGCACCCGCGCAGGTCGGGCCAATTTCGCCGCGCCAAATGGCACGCCCGGGTGCGTCAGAACCCGCGCCACTGGCGACCATCAGGGGCAGCAAATGCTCGGCCCTGGGGTGTGACGCCGCACCACCTGGGGCTACATGCCATTGGTTCAATTGGTCGGTGCGCGACTGCCAATCGCCGCTCAAGGCTTGATCCAGCCAATCGTGAAACGCATGCGAGGCCGGGGCTTGGCCCGCGAAATCACGCAAGTTGTGATAACTCATGCCAGAGCCCAAAATCAAAACACCATCATCGCGCAAGCTGCTGAGCGCGCGCCCCAATTGGCTGTGCAGCACGGGGTCGAGCTTCTCTTGCAAGGACATGGCAACCACCGGAATGTCGGCCTGCGGGTAGATCACCTTGAGCGGGATGAATACCCCATGGTCCCAGCCATATTCGGCATCGGTGAGGGCAGAAAGACCTGCTTGTTGGAGCAAATGTGCCGCCTGCGCAGCCAATGCGGGATGCCCGGGTGCCGGGTATTGCAGGGCATAGGTTTCGGGTGGGAAGCCGTAGTAGTCGTAAATCAACGACGGGTTGGTGCCACTGGTGAACGAGGGCACGGGCGCCTCCCAGTGCGCCGTGACGATCAAAATGGCGCTGGGCTTGGCCGGCAAGTGCTGGTCGATGCCGCGCAAAAAATCTTCAGTCTGCTGAAACAGTTGCTTGCGCTCACCGGTCATGAAGAAAGAAGGGCCACCCCCATGGGGAATGTACAAAGCGGGCATGCGGGTCATGGCATTTCTTTGGCTTGAATCAGCGGTTGCCCAAGGCCAACTTGGGCACCACCCGCGCGTAGATGGCGCGCTCTGCATCCACCACCGCTTGGTAATCGCTGGCATTGAGAAATGCCGGCGCGACCAAAGACACGGCAACAAAACTTTTGAATTCTTCCGATTCAATCGCTTTTTGCAAGGCCTCGTTGAGGCGCTGAACCACTTCGGTGGGCAGCCCTTTGGGGGCAAAGAAGCCAAAGTCGGCACGCAAAGCCAAGTCGATGCCTTGTTCTTTCAAGGTGGGCACGTTGCTCAGGGCGGTAGCCCGGGTGGCACCGAATTGGGCAATCGGTCGCAACTTGCCAGCCTCCACCTGGGCATTGATCACACCCGGCGCACCAATCACCACGTCCACAAAGCCCCCCATCACCGCGGTCAAAGCCGGCGCCAATCCCCGGTGTGGCACATGGGTGAATTGAAAGCCGGCCGCATCGGCCAAAGCTTCGCCCGCCAAATGCACCGCCGTGCCATTGCCAGGGCTGCCAAAAGTCAGCTTACCGGGGTTGGACTTGGCATAGGCCACCATTTCACGGGCATTGCGAAAGGGCGCATCGATGCGGGCCGCCAAGTAATGGGGCGTGATGCTGGCACGGGCCAGCGGCATCAAATCCTCATACACATAGGGCGGCTTGCCCACCAAGGGGGCCACGGTGAGCACCGCAGGTGCCGAGTACAGCAAGGTATAGCCGTCTGGATTGGCACGGGCGACATACGCCGCACCGATGGTGCCGCCCGCGCCATCGCGGTTTTCCACCAACACGGTTTGCCCCAGGTGCTTGGCGGCCAACTCGGCAATTTTTCGGGCTTCGCGATCAGTGGCACCAGGCGCATAGGGGACGACGATGGTGATCGCTTTGGTGGGAAATCCTTGCGCCGACAAATTCAACACCGAGAGCAAGGCGCCACAAACCAAACCCTTGAAAACCCACCTCCAGCTTGAACCATTGGTCAACATCTTGCGCCTTTCATTGATCAAACCACAGGGCGTGCAAAAGCGCGCGCCAACTTCCTTCATTTTCACCCCAAAATGGATGCGCACACTTGGGCCCACCATGACTACAGCCAGGGCTTAGGATGCAAGCCTGTTGATATTGAAGTTACATGGCGGGACACACCTTGATTGAACACCATTTGCAGCGGTTGATTGAACGGCTCACCCAACCTGGGTGTGAGCGGCCTCAACAGGTCGACACACAGGCACGCTGGTTGGTGCTCGACACCTTGGGTTGCGCCATCGCGGGAGCGCGCGCCCCGACGGTGCGGGCTTGGCTGGATGGGCAGCACCTGCGCGCCGATCCCTTTGCCACAGCTGACCCTGCGCCCGGCGGGCCCAGCCCAGGGGCGGCGATGGCCTTTGCCATGGCGGCCTGTTGGGACGAGGCCTGCGAAGGCCATGCCCGCGCCCACGGCCGCCCTGGCGTGGCCGCTTTGGCGGCCATTTGGCCTTGGGTGCACCAATTGAACTGGGGGCAATTGCTGCATGCTTTGGTACTGGGCTACGAGGTGGGCGCGCGCATGGGTGCTTTGCTGCGCATTGCCCCCGGCATGCATGTGGACGGTAACTGGCCGTCCTTGGGCGGCGCGGCAGCAGCAGCCGGCGCTTTGCAACTCAATGCCCAGCAGACCCTGACTGCCATCCACATCGCGGCTTGCCAATTGCCCACCTCCTTGTACCGCCCGATCCAAACCGGCGACACCGCACGCAACACCTATTTGGGCCATGCCGCCATGCTGGGGCAAATGGCTGCGCAAGCCGCGGCCGCGGGCATCAGCGCACCGGCCAATGCGATCGAAACCCATTTGCAAGTGGCCTATCAAAAACCAGCGCCGCCAGGTTGGGAGGGTTCGGATGATTTTGAAATTTTGTCCGCTTATTTCAAGCCCTATGCAGCGGTGCGCCATGTTCACTATGGCGCGCATGCGGCTTTGGGTCTGCGCGCGCAGTTTGATTTGGACATGCTGGCGCACATTGATTTATGGGTTTACCAAGAAGCCCAGACTTATTGCGGTGTGCGCCAACCCCAAACCCCCTTGCAAGCGCAGTTTTCGCTGTCATTTGGTGTGGCCGCCATGCTCCGCTGGGGGCACCTGAATTCAACCGTGTACACCAGCCCAGAATTTGAGGATGCCCGGGTTCACCAGCTCGAGAAAAAAGTAACCATCCACGTGAATGATGAGTGGACACAAAAGCAGTGGCGGCGCGCCAAACTGAGGCTGACTTTGGTCGATGGTCGGGTATTGGAGAACACCAGCCAAGCGGTGATGGGCGACGCGGACATGCCGTGGCGCGAGCAGGACCTCAAAGACAAGTTCATCACCAACTGCCAGGGCAGCTTAAGCCCAGCACGCAGCCAGTTGCTGGCCGAGCACATTCTTCACGCCCCCAACCAAGCCCCCATCTTTCCGCGATGAACACCACAGAATCTCAGGCGGATCGAGAGCACAGGCACGCGGTGGCCACATTGCGTCAAAACTTTCCTCATCACTTGGCGGTGCAGTTGTTTCCCTGCCAACGCCAACCCACCACCTTGTCTTGGCGAATTTCAAAGATGGTTTTACATGTCAAGGAGATGTTGTAGGCCGCAGACCCCCCCACGGCTTGGGTGAAAGCAGTCTGGCCAGTGACGATGGTTTGATAGGAGGGCGTTGTGCCTGGCACCCACATCGAACCATTGCGCGTGAAACTGACAAATTTACTGCCAGACACCTCATGTTGGCTGTCGGGTGGCCCCCACGTTCGGTAAAGGTCCAACTCTGAAGACCCCGCCCATGAGGCCAGCATCTGTTCGTACTTGGCGGTTGTGGCGCAACCCCACAGCAACCCCACCAGGCATGCCAAGCACAACCAGCGCAACCGGATCATGGGGCCACTCCCCATGGGCAAAATGCATTCATCTTTCATCCTCTCCCAAGCGATGCGGCTTGACGATTAAAAAAGTGTTTTCGATGGGGCCATCGACCGCACCATGATAAAACCGATCCCATCCAGTGGTGCGTACCCCAGGCATGGCCTTGTCAGCCTGCGTTGGACATGCCCGTTAGAATGTTCACCATGATCTGCAAACAAAGTGATTCACCCCGCGCAACATGGACCCCGTTGGTCCATGCGCACGCTTGCATGATCACCCAGAAAACAACCAAAGCCTAAACGCCTTGGTTCGTCGCGCCCTTCCCGGCCAGACGAGCCGGGGATCAAAAAACATTGATTGAAAGGGTAACCCCATGAAAAAAATTGGCAACCGTGTCGGCTTGGTCGGCTGGCGTGGCATGGTCGGCTCGGTCCTGATGGACCGCATGCAAGCCGAAAAAGACTTCGACTTGATCGAACCCGTTTTTTTCTCCACCTCCAATGCGGGTGGCGCGGCGCCTTCCATGGCGAAAAACGAAACCAAGTTGCTGGATGGCCACAACATGGCCGCCCTCAAAGCCTGCGACATCATCCTCACCTGCCAAGGCGGCGACTACACCTCGGAAGTTTTCCCCAAGTTGCGCAGCGCGGGTTGGAAGGGCCATTGGATCGATGCGGCCTCCACCTTGCGCATGAAAGATGACGCCATCATCATCCTCGACCCGGTGAACCTGCCGGTGATTGAAAACGCCCTCACCAAGGGCGGCCTCAATTGGGTGGGCGGTAACTGCACCGTCAGTTGCATGTTGATGGGCGTGGGCGCTTTGTACAAAGCCGGTTTGGTAGAGTGGATGAGCACCCAAACCTACCAAGCCGCTTCAGGCGGTGGGGCGGCCCACATGCGCGAGTTGTTGACCCAATTCGGCAGCTTACACGGCGAGGTCAAAGAGCTTTTGAACGACCCGAAAAGCGCGATTTTGGAAATTGACCGCAAAATCATTGCCAAGCAACGCGCGCTGACCGCGTCTGAAACCGAAAACTTTGGCATCCCCTTGGGCGGCTCGCTGATCCCCTGGATCGACAAAGATTTAGGGCTTGGCAAAAACGAAGGTGATGAGTTCTGGGGCACCAGCCGCGAAGAGTGGAAGGGCATGGCAGAAACCAACAAAATTTTAGGTCTAGGCCCGGGCTTTGCTCAAGCGGCGGTGCCGGTCGACGGTTTTTGCGTGCGCATCGGCGCGATGCGCTGCCACAGCCAAGCCCTCACCTTCAAACTCAAAAAGAATGTGCCGGTGGCTGACATTGAAGCCATGATCGCAGCCGACAACGAATGGGTCAAAGTGGTGCCCAACCACCGAGAAGACACTTTGCAACACCTCACCCCCGTGGCCGTGACCGGCACCATGACCATTCCCGTTGGGCGCATCCGCAAAATGGCGTTTGGTCCCGAGTATGTGGGCGCATTCACCATCGGAGACCAGCTCTTGTGGGGGGCCGCTGAACCCCTGCGGCGCATGTTGAGAATTTTGTTGCGCAGTTAAGGAAGAAGGTAACATCCGCGCATGTTTAATTTGCCCTGGACACTGCCATGAAAAACTTTCGAACAGCGTTATTTTTAGTGCTGTCGAGCTTTTGGATGGGCTCTGTTGGTGCCCTGAGTCTGGGCAATATCAGCTTGCTCTCCAAGCCAGGGGAGCGTTTGCTGGCCGAGTTGGAGGTTAAAGACATCAGCCCGGTCGAGAACAATGATTTACAGGCGTTTTTGGCCGCCCCTGATTTGTACAGCGTGGCACGAGTGACCCCCTCACCCGAGTTGGCCCTGATCAAAACACAATTCAAACGCAAGCCAGATGGCACGGCGGTGATTGAGTTCAGCAGCGAGCGACCGCTCACATCTCCGTCATTGGACATGCTCATCGAATTTCGCTGGGCGACCGGACGGCGTGTGTTCATGGGCAATGTTCCCACCCAAGCAACTGTAGTTGCTGCTGCCACGGCCGCGGCCCCACCACCTGCGCCGACCTTGCCCGTGATCAGCCCACCCGCCGTCGTGGCCCAGCCCGAACCAGCGCCAGCGCCTGTAGCGGCCACCCCGCCAACTCCAACTCCAACTCCAACTCCTGCCCCAGCTCCAGCTCCAGCCGTGGCTGAAAAAGCACCGGAGCCGCCCACCCCTGCCACCCGAGCGGCCCCAGCAGAGCGGGCCCAAAGCCTCACCGTGGTCCGCGGAGACACGGCGGGTGAATTGGCAGCGCGGCACAAAAGCAGCCAGGTGTCCCTGGACCAGATGCTACTGGCCTTGTTGCGCGCCAACCCCGATGCCTTTGTCGACAACAACGTCAACCGCCTCAAAGCCGGCGCTGTCCTGAAACTGCCCGGCGACCAAGAGGCCCAACAAACCACCGCCACTGAAGCACGCCAAACCATCAAAGCGCAGGCCGTTGACTTTGCCAAATACCGCGCCAATTTGGCTGCCGCTGCACCCAGCGCCGAATTGCCCAAGGCTGGTCGAAGCGCTGAAGGCCGGGTGCAAGGGCAGGTCAAAGATGGCACTGCACAACCCAACCAAGACAAACTCACATTGAGCCAAGCCGACTCGGCCGCAGCCCAAGAGGCCGATAAAGTGGCCGCCCAAAAACAAGCTGAGCAAGCCACCAAAGACACCCAAACCGCCAGCCAAAACGTGACCGATCTGAATGCCTTGGCCCAGGCCGCCAGTGGCATGGCCGCCCCGGGTGTCGATGTCAGCGCCCCGCCCGCCAAAGCCAAGGACAGCGTGATTGACGACCTCATTGCGCACCCCTGGACCCCATACGCTGCAGGTGCCTTGGTGGCACTGCTGGCATTGCTGGGTTGGGCCCGCAGTCGCCAGCGTGCCAATCAAGACCCCATCTCTGAAGCCTATTCCCGCACCAGCCCTGCCGAAACGAGCCCACCAAGTCCGTTTAACTTCGACTTGGATTTGGATGCCAAACCCATGGCTGCGCCAGAACCCCGGCGCGAAGCGGCCACTTCAGTGGACGCAATGCATGCTGACATGAACGATGCCCCACCACCCTCAGACTATGAGGTTCGCCTCAACTTGGCCGAGGAGTTGTGGGACATGGGGCAACAAAACACCGCCCGCGCCTTGGCCGATGAGGTGGTGCGCGAGGCCACGGGCGAGATTCAGCTTAAGGCCCAACGCTGGTTGAGCCAGCGCCAAGCCTGAGCGCCATGCGCTTGGCGCTGGGTCTGAGTTACTCGGGCCAGGCTTATGAAGGTTGGCAAAGCCAACGCTCTGGGCTGACCGTGCAAGACAAGTTGGAGGCCGCACTCAGCGAATTTTGCCAACAACCGGTCCACACCCTGTGCGCGGGCCGCACCGATTCGGGGGTGCATGGGTTGATGCAAGTGGTTCACCTCGACACCGATCTGGCGCGCGATATGTCTTCTTGGGTGCGAGGAACCAATGCTTTTTTGCCATCAGACATCGCGGTGCAATGGGCCCAAGAAGTACCGCCCAACTTTCATGCCCGTGGCAGTGCTTTGGGGCGGCGCTATGTTTATGTGGTTTTGTCTTCCCCCGTTCGCCCCAGCCTTGAGAGCGGGCGGGTGGGCTGGGTGTTTCGACCCCTTCAAGCCGAGGCCATGCAAAGGGCAGCCCAGTTGCTGTTGGGCGAACATGATTTCAGCTCTTTTCGGGCCTCTGCTTGCCAATCTCCCACACCGGTCAAAACCCTGCGCAAGATCGACATCTCTGCCTGTGGTGGTGACGACAACCATGCCTATTGGCGCTTTGAATTTGAAGCCAATGCGTTTTTGCACCACATGATTCGCAACATCATGGGTTGTTTGTTACAAGTGGGCCAAGGCCTTCAACCCGTGTCATGGATGCAAGAGGTGCTGCAAGCCTGCAACCGGGATGTCGCAGCGCCCACCTTTGCGCCCGATGGCCTGTACTTTTTAGGCCCGCTGTACGCACCAGAATGGGGTTTGCCCACGCGAACGCCTGCGTATGATTGGCTTCCATCATGAACCCATCTGTGTCCACCACCCGCATCAAGATGTGCGGCTTTACCCGCGAATCCGATGTGGATGCAGCGGTGGCAGCGGGGGCCAACGCCATTGGCCTGGTGCTCTACCCACCCAGCAAGCGGTTTGTGGATGCGCAGCGCGCCGCTCAATTGGCCCAACGCTTGCCCGCCTTTGTCACCCCTGTGCTGCTGTTTGTGAACGCCCAAGCCCGCGAGATTGAATCCGCCGCCGCCCAAGTGCCTGGGGCGTGGCTGCAGTTCCACGGCGACGAAAGCCCCGCCGAGTGTGCCCAGTGGGGCCAACGCCTGGGCCGGCGCTGGCTGCGCGCCGCGCGCATCCCCCTGGGAGAAGCGTCGCCCCCGTTTGACCTCGTAAAATACGCCCAAGATTACTCACAGGCCAACGCTGTGCTGCTCGACGCCCATGTCGAGGGCTACGGCGGTGGCGGCAAGGCATTCCATTGGTCACGGCTTCCAACAAACGTCAATGCTCACCTCGTTTTGTCTGGTGGACTCACACCTGCAAACGTGGCCGATGGCATGGCCCATGTGCGCCATCGGGGCCTGTCGCTCGCGGTTGACGTGAGTTCGGGCATCGAGTCCGCGCCTGGCATCAAAGACGCCCATTTGATGCAAGCTTTTGTGGCGGCCGTGCGGGCCGCCGACCACCACGCCACCCCCGGCGACTGATTCCTCCCCTTTGTCTTCACCCGCCTTGCGGGCTTTTGCCTTAAATACCCCATGTCCACCTACCAACAACCCGACGCCAGCGGCCACTTTGGCATTTACGGCGGCAGTTTTGTCAGCGAAACCCTGACCCACGCCATCGAAGAGCTCAAAGAAGCCTACGCGCAGTACCAACACGACCCGGCTTTCATCGCCGAGTTCAAATCCGAGTTGGCGCATTTTGTGGGCCGCCCCTCGCCCATCTACCACGCAGCACGCATGAGCCGCGAAATGGGTGGCGCACAGATTTACCTCAAACGCGAAGACCTCAACCACACGGGCGCCCACAAAATCAACAACACCATTGGCCAAGCCATGCTGGCCAAGCGCATGGGCAAGCCACGCATCATTGCCGAAACCGGCGCGGGCCAGCACGGCGTGGCCACCGCCACCATCTGTGCCCGCTATGGCTTGGAATGTGTCGTCTACATGGGCAGCGAGGATGTGAAACGCCAAAGCCCGAATGTCTACCGCATGAAGCTCTTGGGTGCCACCGTGGTGCCGGTAGAGTCTGGCAGCAAAACCTTGAAAGACGCTCTGAACGAAGCCCTGCGTGACTGGGTGGCAAACGTGGACAACACCTTCTACATCATCGGCACGGTGGCAGGGCCGCACCCCTACCCGATGATGGTGCGCGACTTCCAAAGCGTGATTGGTGAAGAATGCATCACCCAAATGCCCAATATGCACCACGGCCTGCAACCCGACGCGGTGCTGGCCTGTGTGGGCGGTGGCTCCAACGCCATGGGTATTTTTTACCCCTACATCCCGTTTGAGAAAACCCGCTTGATCGGCATTGAAGCCGCTGGTGAAGGCATGGAAACGGGGCGTCATTCGGCCTCGCTGCAACGCGGCGTGCCCGGCGTGTTGCACGGCAACCGCACCTATGTGCTGCAAGACGCCAATGGGCAAATCACCGAAACCCATTCGGTGAGCGCCGGTTTGGACTACCCCGGTGTTGGCCCCGAGCATGCGTTTTTGAAAGACATCGGCCGCGCCGAGTATGTGGGCGTGACCGACCAAGAAGCCTTGGATGCGTTTCACTACCTGTGCCGCATAGAGGGCATCATCCCTGCGCTGGAGTCGAGCCATGCGGTGGCCCATGCCATGAAACTCGCCAAAACCATGACACCCCAGCAGTCCATCTTGGTGAACCTGTCGGGACGCGGTGACAAAGACATTGGCACCGTGGCTGATTTGTCCAACGCCGATTTCTTTTGCCGCCCCAGCTGCCAAGGCCAAAGCGTCAAAGGTGAACACGCCATTTCGTTGGCGGCATTGAACGGGAGCAAAGCATGAGCCGCATCAACCCCGTGATGGCCGCCCTCAAAGGCGCTGGCCGCCAAGCCTTGATTCCTTATTTGATGGCAGGTTTTCCTGAGCCCTCACACACCTTGGGTCTGATGCACGCATTGGTGCAAGGCGGGGCCGACATCATCGAACTGGGCGTGCCCTTCAGCGACCCCATGGCCGATGGCCCCGTGATTCAAAAAGCTGGCGAAGCCGCGCTGCGCCACGGCGTGGGTATGGGCGAGGTGCTGGCCATGGTGCATGAATTCCGCGCCACCGACATAGCCACCCCGGTTGTGTTGATGGGCTACGCCAACCCGGTGGAGAACTACAACCTGAAACACGGCGTCAATAGCTTTGTGAAAGACGCCTCAGCGGCTGGCGTGGACGGTGTGCTCATCGTCGACTACCCGCCCGAGGAATGCGTGGACTTTGCGGCCAGCTTGCGTGCCCACGACATGGATTTGATTTTCTTGCTCGCCCCCACCAGCACCGACAAACGCATGCAGCAAGTGGCGGCGGTGGCCAGCGGCTATGTGTACTACGTGTCGCTCAAAGGCGTCACCGGTTCGGGCGCTTTGAACACCGATGAGGTCGAGGCCATGTTGCCGCGCATTCGCCAGCATGTGCACATCCCTGTGGGTGTGGGCTTTGGCATCCGCGACGCCGCCACCGCCAAAACCATTGGCCAAGTGGCCGATGCAGTGGTGATTGGCAGCAAGTTGATTCAATTGGTGGAAGCTGCCCCCAAGGGCCATGCTGCTGAACAAGCGCGAAGTTTCATGGCCGAGATACGCCAGGCCATGGACACGCCCTGAGCGGCCCCCTTGAGCACCACAATGCCCCTGCATAATCCGCACATGGTCCCCGGGCCCAGGAGAGAACAATGAGTTGGCTAGAAAAACTGCTGCCCCCCAAAATTCAGCAAACCGACCCAGCTGACCGGCGCACCGTGCCGGAAGGCTTGTGGGTCAAATGCCCCAGTTGCGAAACTGTTTTGTACAAAAACGATTTGGAGCAAAACCAAAACGTGTGCCCCAGTTGTGGCCACCACCACCGCATCACGGCCCGGGCCCGGTTGGATGCTTTTTTAGATGCCGAAGGCCGTTATGAAATTGGCCAAGAAGTCTTGCCGGTCGATGCCCTCAAATTCAAAGACAGCCGCAAATACCCAGAGCGTTTGAAAGAAGCGTTGGAAAACACCGGCGAGACCGATGCCTTGGTGGTGATGGGTGGCTCGGTGCACAACATCAATTTGGTGGTGGCGTGTTTCGAATTTGACTTCATGGGCGGCTCCATGGGCTCCGTGGTCGGCGAGCGCTTTGTGCGCGGCGTGCACACCGCCATCGAACAAAAAGTCCCCTTTGTTTGCTTCACCGCGACGGGCGGCGCACGCATGCAAGAGGGCTTGCTGTCCCTGATGCAAATGGCCAAGACCAATGCCGCATTGACCCGACTGGCCAAAAAAGGTCTGCCCTACATCAGCGTTCTGACCGACCCCACCATGGGCGGTGTGTCGGCGGGCTTTGCATTTTTGGGCGATGTGGTCATGGCCGAGCCCAAGGCCTTGATCGGTTTTGCCGGTCCCCGCGTGATCGAGAGCACGGTGCGCGTGACCCTGCCAGAAGGTTTTCAGCGCGCGGAATTTTTGCTGCAAAAAGGCGCCATCGACCTGATCAGTGACCGGCGCGATTTGCGCAAAACCGTGGCCAACACCCTGGCCATGTTGTTGCGCCAACCCGCCGATGCAGTGGCCTGATATTCGGTCCGATTTTTTCATCCCAGCGCCGCCCTTGCGGCCACATCACGCTGACACATCATGAGCATTCAACTCTTTGCCTTTGACACCCCCAATGGCCGAAAAATTTCCGTGGCTTTGGAAGAAATGGGTTTGCCCTACCAAGTCCAAGTGGTCAACATCACCAAAGACGACCAGTTCAAGCCTGATTTTTTAAGCATCAGCCCGAACAACAAAATCCCCGCCATCATCGATGCCCATGGCCCCGACGGAAAACCCATCAGCGTGTTTGAGTCCGGCGCTATTTTGATGTACTTGGCCGAAAAAACAAGCCAGTTCTTGCCTGCCCAGGGCGCTGCGCGGGTGGCCACCCTGGAGTGGCTGATGTTCCAAATGGGCGGCTTTGGCCCCATGCCCGGGCAAGTGCACCACTTTGCGGGTTTGACCAACGCAGACGACCAGCGCTATGGCTTGCAGCGCTACATGACCGAAACCCTGAGGCTCTACGCCGTGATGGACAAGCGTTTGGCCAATCACGCGCATTTCGCGGGCGACTTGTCCATTGCCGACTTTGCCATCTTGGGGTGGGTCTGGCGCCATCCGCGCCACCAAGTGGATTTGGTGCAGTTTCCCCATGTCAAGCGCTGGTTTGACCAGTTGATGGCACGCCCTGCGGTACAGCGCGGCTTTGCCGTCGCGCTCAAGTGATGCAGAAAGCGATCAGCGGTAAAAAGCTTCGACCCGCCCCTTGAGTTTCAGCAGCAAAGGTTTGCCTTTGCGGTCCAGCGTTTTGCCGGCCGGCACTTTGACCCAAGCTTCACTGATGCAGTACTCCTCCACATCGTGTCGCTCTTTGTCATTGAAGCGAATGCCAATCGCATGGGCCAGCACGTCTGCCGAATAATGCGGGCTGCGCTCATCGATGCTGAGGTGATCGGGCAAAGGGGGGCGCTCGGGTGCGGTGCTCATGTCGGTGCTTTCCATGCAATGGCGGCCATTGTCCTGGATTTGCCGATCGGACTGTCGACAACCCTGGCAAACACTTCAGCCACCTAAAATCCCTCGTTTGGCGCTTCAGCGCTTGCCTTTCCACCCCTGGCCCGCATCATGTGCGGACCCTCTCACCACTGCCCCATGTCTGACACCACCCCCGCCGCGGATACCCCTCAAGACGAGAATCAACTCATCGCGGAACGCCGCGACAAACTCAAGGTGTTGCGCAAGCGCCAGGCTGCAGGTGGTGCCGTGGCCTTTCCCAACGATTTCAAGCCGGCCCACCATGCGGCCACCTTGCATGACAGCCATGGCGACAAAACCCCTGAAACCCTGGTCCAAGAGGGCTCCTTGGCCCGGGTGGCGGGGCGGATGATGCTCAAACGGGTGATGGGCAAAGCCAGTTTTGCCACGGTGCAAGACGGCACGGGGCGCATCCAGCTGTATATTGCACGCGACGAAATTGGTGAAGACACCTACAACGACTTCAAGCATTGGGACTTGGGTGACATCGTTGGCGCCGAAGGCCGATTGTTCAAAACCCGCACTGGCGAACTGTCCATCCATGTGACCCAGGTTCGCTTGCTGACCAAAAGCCTGCGCCCCATGCCCGACAAGTTCCACGGCGTGCACGACCAAGAAATCAAATACCGCCAGCGCTATGTCGATTTGATGACCGACGAGAACGCACGCAAACGTTTTGTGGCGCGCAGCAAAGCGGTCAGTGGCATCCGCGAGTTCATGGTTGGCCACGGTTTTTTGGAAGTCGAAACACCCATGCTGCACCCCATCCCCGGTGGGGCCAATGCCAAGCCGTTTCGCACCCACCACAATGCGCTGGACCAAGAGATGTTCTTGCGCATTGCCCCCGAGTTGTACTTGAAGCGCTTGGTGGTGGGTGGTTTTGATCGGGTGTTTGAGATCAACCGCAACTTTCGCAATGAAGGCATCTCGGTGAGGCACAACCCCGAGTTCACCATGATGGAGTTTTACGCTGCCTATTGGAACTACCAAGACCTGATGCAGTTCACCGAAAGCCTGGTGCGCGATGCCGCCGAAAAAGCCGTGGGCACTTTGCTGCTGACCTATGGCGGAAAACCGGTGGACCTGTCCAAACCCTTTGCACGCCTGACCATCCGCGAAGCCATCCTCAAGCACACCGAAGCGGGTGAGCACGTGGACAACGCAGAGTGGTTGCGCCAGGCGCTGAAAAAAGCGGGCTTGAGCGAAGAAAAACACCACTTGGCCAAGCGCAGCTTGCCCGGCTTGCAGGTTTTGTACTTTGAAGAAACCGTGGAAGACAAGCTGTGGGAGCCCACCTTCATTTGTGAACACCCGGTGGAAATTTCACCCCTGGCCCGCGCCAGCGACACCCACCCCGAGGTGACCGAGCGCTTTGAGCTCTACATCACCGGGCGCGAATTTGGCAATGGCTTCAGTGAATTGAACGACGCCGAAGACCAGGCCGCAAGGTTTCATGCCCAGGTGGCGGCCAAAGACCGGGGCGATGATGAAGCCATGTTTTTTGACCACGACTTTGTGCGCGCCTTGGAGTACGGCATGCCCCCCACCGGCGGTTGTGGCATTGGCATTGACCGGCTGATGATGTTGCTCACCGACAGCCCCAGCATCCGCGATGTGATCTTGTTCCCGGCGCTGCGCCGCGAACATTGATCAGCCTGGCCCGGAGCGATTCAAGTGCTGGGGGATTTGCGCGGGCTGGGCGCATCCAAAATATGGCGCGCCACGATTTCTTTCATGATTTCGGTGGTGCCACCGTAAATGCGTTGCACCCGCGCATCGGCCCAGGCCCGGGCAATCGGGTACTCGGCCATATAACCATAACCGCCAAACAGCTGCACGCAACGGTCGAGCACCGAAAACTGCATCTCGGTGGTCCAAAACTTGGCCACCGACGCGGTGGCGGTATCGAGTTCGCCGCGCAAATGGCGCTGCAAGCAGTCCTTCAAAAAACTGCGGGCCACTTGCACATCGCCATAGGCCTGTGCCAAGGCATGGCGCACCACTTGTTTGTCGGCCAATGGCGCCCCAAAGGCCTTGCGCTCTTGCACATATTCACAGGTCCAGCGCAGGCCAGATTCCATCGCACCCACGGCCGTCATGGCCACGAGCAAACGCTCTTGGGGCAACTCGTTCATCAAATAAGCAAAGCCCTTGCCCTCTTGTCCCAACAAGCAATCGGCGGGCACCCACACATCGTCAAAGAACAGCTCTGAGGTGTCTTGGGCGTGCATGCCCAGTTTTTCCAAATTGCGTCCGCGGGAAAAACCTGGCCGCGAGGTGTCGAACAAAAACAAACTCACGCCGCGGGCGCCCAACTCGGGCTGGGTTTTGGCCGCGACCACCACCAAGTCGGCCAACTGGCCGTTGGAGATGAATATTTTTTGCCCCTTGATCAGGTAGCCCCCCTCGTGGGGGGTGGCGCGGGTGCTGATATTGGCCAAATCACTGCCCGTGCCCGGCTCGGTCATGCCAATGGCCGATATCACCTCACCACGGGCCATGCGTGGCAGCCATGTTTGCTGCTGCTCGGGCGTGCCGTAATGGTGCAGATACGGAGCCACAATTTCAGAATGCAAATGGAACAAGGGGCCCGTAAAGCCACTGCGTGCCAACTCCTGGACCATGACTGCACTGTGGCCGAAATCGGCTTGCGATCCACCCAACTCGGTGGGCAAGCCCATGCACAACAAGCCCAGTTCACCGGCTTTGCGCCACAACTCGCGCGAAACCTGACCCTCACGCTCCCAAAGGGCGTGGTGTGGGGCAATTTCTTTGTCGATGAATCGGCGCACCAAGTCGCGCAATGCGGCCAACTCTTCGCTGTCGCCATCGTCCCAATCCCAAGACAAGCTCATACAGGTACTCCATCGGTGTTGAAACAAACCTTCATGCGGCACCCTCCTCCAAAGCCCAACGCACATGGGCGGTCATGGCTTTGGCAATGGCGCTCAGCGACTTGCGCCCATCGGCCTTGTACCAAATGGGCACATGGTTGAGGGCCCCAATCAATTGCAAGCGCAACAAGCTCTTATCGGTGCCACGGCGCAGGGGCAGGCGGGCCACCAGCAGCTTGAATTTGTCTTCATAGCTGTGGCGCAAGTCGATCAAGGCTTGTCGGCCTTCCAGTGGAAAGTCATGCGGTTGCACCTGGATGAACACACTGGCAAACGGAGAGGCCCCGGGCAAGGTGCCCAACATCATCTCCAAGTGGTTGAGCACTGCCCGCTCCAGTTGCACCACTGGGCTGGCCGAGCTGGTCAAAATTTCGTCAATCGCCGAACTGACCAAGCGCACACCCTCGGTGTACACCGCCAGCAGCAAATCGCTTTTGGCCGCATAGTGGTAATAAATGGAGCCCGCCATCATGCCCGATGCTTGGGCAATATCGCGCATGCTGGCCTGTGCATAGCCCTTGTCGCGAAACACCTGGGCAGCGGCGAGCAGCAAATCTTGGTGGCGGTTGTGAGACCTGGGTTTGGCGCTGCGCCGCAGGGGTGTGCCAGCGCTGTCAGCTGATTTTTCTGACTGCACCCAAACGGTTGAGGCACTCATGCCACACCCGGGCCAAAGGTATCGACCAAGGCTTGTGTGGCATTGGCAAACGGGCGGGCTTGAGACATGTCATGGATTTTCGCCCATTGCTCGGCCACAAATTCAGGCGAGGCCTCCCCATCGGGTGCCCGCACCCCCAGGGCCTCCACCACTTGCACGCCCGCAAAATAACCCGCCCCGGCCGCCACGATCTGACCGCTGTGCTGGCAGGCCTCACTGGCCATGTAGAGCACGGCTGCACTGACTTTGTCTGGGCTGGCTTGGGCCATGAATTGCGCCAAGCCCAAACCTTCGGTCATGCGGGTCAGCGCCACCGGCGCGATGGTGTTGACGCGTATGCCGTAGCGGGCCCCTTCGTCTTTGAGGGCGTTCATCAAGCCGACCAAACCCATCTTGGCGGCGGCGTAATTGCTTTGACCGAAATTGCCATACAAACCTGCAGCCGATGTCGTCATGACAATGCGGCCGTATTGCCCTTCTTGAAACACCGGCCACACGGCGCGGCTGCACAAGGCCGATCCCATCAGGTGCACACGGATCACCGCTTCAAAATCGGCGGGGTCCATCTTGACCAAAGATTTGTCGCGCAAAATGCCCGCGTTGTTGATCAACACATCGACCCGCCCAAAGGCCTTCATGGCCGCATCCACCAAAGCTTGCGCACCTTGTGGCGTGGCGATATTGTCAAAATTGGCCAGGGCTGTGCCACCCGCTGCGGTGATTTCATTCACCACTTGTTGTGCAGCGGCCTGATCACCGCCTTGGCCCTGGACACTGCCACCCAAATCGTTGACCACCACCATCGCGCCGCGCTGGGCCAGGGCCAAGGCATGGGACCGACCCAGTCCACCTCCAGCGCCCGTGACGATGGCCACACGCTCGTCAAATCGAATTTTTTGGGGCATTTTTTGTCCTTGGAATGGGCCCAGATCAGCCCCGGTACATGGCTTCCACTTCGCCACTGTATTTGGATGCAATGCTTTCGCGGCGAATTTTCATGGTCGCGGTGACTTCGCCATCGTCGTGGTCCAGCTCTTTGGTCAACAAGTGAAATTTGC
>CAMDJU010000020.1 GCA_945900695.1 Bordetella parapertussis
CCAACTTGAGCGAGTTGATCGCTGCGGCGAAAAAACGGCCGGGGCAGTTGACCTACTCGTCCGCAGGTCAAGCTTCTCCTGCGCACCTTTGCGGGGAGATGCTGCGGGTGAATGCGGGCATCGACATCGTTCACGTTCCCTACAAAGGCGCAGCGCCCGCCATGAACGCAGTGCTGGCCGGCGAAGTCTCCATGTTTTGCGGGCCCATCACCCAGGGCTTGGCCCATGTCAAAGGTGGCAAGCTCAAAGCCATTGGGGTGACAGGTAGCAGCATTTCTGGCTTGGTCCCCGAATTGCCCACACTCTCCACCACCATTCCCGGCTTGGTTGTCTCATCCACGTATATGGTGTATGCACCCCCAGCGACGCCAGCGAATATCGCGCAATTGATCAAGACCGACCTGCGCAAAACCTGGGAAGACAAAGACGTGCGAGAACGTTTGGGTGCCATGGGCATGGACTTGATTTGGTTGGAAGGCGCAGAGTTATCCCGGCGTGTGGATGCCGATTTGGCCAAATGGTCCAACGTGGTCAAAACCGCCGGCATTCGCGCCGAATAACCCTCACTGCCATGCACAAAGCCCCCAATTTCATCGTCTTCATCACCGACCAACACCGCGCGGACCATTTGGGTTGCTATGGCAACCCCACTGTCAAGACCCCGCACCTGGACGCATTGGCCAGCCGTGGGTGGGTGGCCGATGAGTGCCACGTGGCGTCCCCCATCTGCATGCCCAACCGCGCCTCATTGATGACGGGCCGAATGCCTTCGCGCCATGGTGTTCGCCACAACGGCATAGAGCTTTCCTTGGACGAGCGAACCCTGCCGCAAGCCCTGCGCGATGCGGGCTACCAAACCTTTCACGTGGGCAAATCGCACCTGCAAAACATTGAAATCAAGCCCGCGCAACACCCCAAGCCGGGAACACCGCGTTTGGCACATGAGGCGCGCCGCGAGTCGCCGGGCCGCCATGGGCAAGAAATTTGGAAGCGATGGGAAGACGACCCCACCTGCGACATTGAAACGCCTTTTTATGGCTTTGACCATGTGGACCTGTGCATTCACCATGCCGATGATGAGTACGGCCATTGGCGGCGTTGGGCACGCCAACAAGACCCCAATGTGGATGCACTCATTGGCCACAACAATGCCTTGGCCACGCCAGAGTTTGAGCTCAGCCGCTGTCAGCAGGCCTGGCGCACCCAATTGCCAGAGCATCTTTACCCCACCCACTGGATCGCGGATCGAACCATGGCCAGGCTGGAGCAAGCGCAACAAAAAGACGCTCCATTTTTCCTGCATTGCTCATTCCCAGACCCGCACCACCCATTCACACCGCCGGGCAAATACTGGGACATGTATCGGCCTGAAGAGGTTCAATTGCCGCCCTCTTTTCATGCGCCCCACACAGGATTGGCACCCCATATCAAAGCCCTGTACCAACAGCGCGATGAACAAACGGCCATCAAAAATACCCAGGCCTTGTTTGCTTGCACCGAGCGCGAAGCCCGCGAGGCCATCGCCCTGAACTACGGCTCCATCAGCATGATCGACGACGCCATTGGCCGCGTTTTATCTAAGCTCAAAGACCTGGGTCTGGCAGACAACACCGTGATCGTTTTCACCGCTGACCACGGGGATTTTTTGGGAGATCACCAGTTGCTGCTCAAAGGCCCGATCCATTACCGGGGCTTGACCCGCGTGCCCCTGATCTGGGCCGATACCCATGCCGCATCGGCACCGCGCACGCAAGCGCTGTGCCAAACCGTTGATTTGGCACCCACGATCTTGGAGCGGGCTGGTGTGGCGCCATGGAATGGCATTCAGGGCCAATCGCTCTTGCCTCTTTTGTCGGGTCAGGTCAAAGCAGTGCGGCCGGATTTGTTGATCGAGGAAGAGGGACAGCGCTATTACATGGGCTTCAAAGAGCGGGTGCGCATGCGCAGTTTGATTTATGGCGCACATCGCATCTCTGTCTACGATGGGGTCGAATGGGGCGAGTTATACGACCGCAGCGCCGACCCAGAAGAACTGAACAACCTGTGGGATGTGCCTGCGCATCAATCGTTGCGTGCCACCATGACTGAGCGCATGCTGCGCCACATGATTGCCCTGGCCGAGACCAGCCCCTACCCCACGCAAATTGCTTAACTGGCCGCTGTACTCTTACAACGCATCCAGGTATTGGCTTTCAACAAGCAAGTTCAAGTGTATAAATTTGCAATTTTTCTTAAGGAGGTATGACAATCATGCATCAACTTCTGCTTTTATCAGTGATGCTGTGGTCCGGATTGGCCCCGGCACAGACCTTCCCTTCCAGGCCGGTCACACTGGTGGTGCCATTTACCGCCGGCGCTGCCAACGACGTTCTAGCACGCACCCTAGCGGCGGAAATGCGCGACAGCCTTGGCAACGTGATTGTTGAGAACAGGCCCGGCGCCAACGGCAACATCGGCGCCGAATTCGTCAAACGCGCGGCCCCCGACGGACATACGCTGCTGGTAGCCAATGACAGCTATCTCATCCTTGCCGCCATGAGCCCTTTGCTGCCTTACGACATGTTGCGCGACTTCGATCCGGTGATACAGGCCAACAACCTGCCGTTTTTCCTTGTGGTTAACGAGGAGGCGATCCCGGTGAAGACGTTAAAGGAATTCGTCGAGTTTGTGCGTGCCCATCCGGGCAAGCTGAGTTACGGTTCGGCCGGTAACGGCACGCCGCACCACCTTGCCACCGAACTGCTCAAGCTGCAGGCGGGTCTGGATGTGACGCACGTTCCGTACAAGGGCATGGCGCAGGGCATCCCCGACCTTCTCTCCGGGCGTATTCAGTTCGTCATCACCGGCCTGCCGGCGGTCGCCTCGCACCTCAAGACCGGCAAGCTGCGGGTGCTTGCCACTGTGGGCACAACGCGCTCCGCGGTCATGCCCACGGTGCCCACGTTTTCAGAGGCCGGCATGAGTGGCGTGGAAATGAACATATGGCTGGGTGTGGTCGCTCCTTCCGGCACGCCCAAGGCGGTGATCGAACGCATCAACGCCGAATTCAACCGCGTGCTCAAACTGCCGGCGGTGCGCGACAAGTTGGCGTCACAAGGCATCGAGGCCTCCGGAGGTACGCCCGAGGAGTTAGGGCGGCGCATGCGCGTCGACTTTGCCACTTATTCGAGAGTGGTCAAGGCCGCCAATATCCGTGCCGACTGAACCGTCTCGAAGCCGGGCCAACTCATTACATTAACACTCCAAAAGAGCAACAGTCAGGCCAAATGCACAACCCAGGCCTACGCTGATCAAGGCCGGGGTTGGCTTGAAGGCTTGGCCGGCAACCCATTGGCCTTACTCACACGCAAGGTCTCTGGTCAAAAAATCTGGGCGCAGCGCTGAAAGAAGTCTTACTCAGCAGTTGGTGCCCCACGCAAATTGCTTAACTGGCCGCTGTACTTGTACAGCGCATCCAGGCATTGGCCAAGGCCTCTCGCGGATCGCCGGGAACTTGTGCCACCCGCCAGGCCACGTGGCCATCGGGGCGGACCAACACAGCCCCGGTCTCAGAGACCTGCCGCAAAGCTTGCCATGTGCCGTTCACATCTTCACAGTCGCCCATTTGCGCGATGATTTTGCAAAGCAGTTGTTGCCCACCAGATGGGGCAACCGCCGCCACCACGGGCCGCCACAAAACATCGCTGCAAAGCAGAACCCATTGGCCTGGCGCGATCAAATCATGCGAGCTGATGAGGTGGCCTTCGCGCATTAAAGCGGCGTGTGGCAAACGAGCGCCAGGCCGCGTCGTGGGGTGATAGATACCCGCCATGGGGTCGCGGGGCAGGGGTAAGCTGCCATCACCAACCAATGCACCGACTTCGTAGGCATAACCAATTTCCATGTCATGCGCCTGTGGGCCAATGCGCTGTATTTTCATCGCTTCGGCCAAAATCGCCTGCGCCGTGTGACCGCCAGGTGTGTCTGAAAACAAGCGCTCAAACGCCATCTTATTGGCCTCGGTTTGGCCCGGTGAAAGGCCGATGGCCTGGTCAATGAGGCTGCGCATGCGAAACCCATGCAAAGCCCACTCAGCGACCCGTGCCCCCACGGGTTGTCGCTCAGACTCATAGCTGTTCAACAACCCATCAGCCGAGCTGTGCTGCAGCACGCGCTGGAGTTTCCAGGCCAAATTGTGTGCGTCCCCAATGGCCGTGTTCAAGCCCAATGCGCTCACCGGCGGATGCCGATGGGCCGCATCGCCTGCCAAAAAAATACGCCCAAAGCGGTATTTTTTCGCCACCACGCCTTCCACATCCCAACGCCCGATTTTTTTGACCTCCGGTTGAAAAGAGTCCGGCAATCGAAGCAACTCGCGCATGCGCGCAACCACATTGATGTCGTTGATCTCTTCGGGGTCGTCCGGAGATAACTCGCGCATAAAGACCCAAGTCTCTGATTGGCGATCCCAGTTGAGTGGCCCCGTTTTGACCAACCCACCACCCGCCCATTGACCTTTGCCATCCGGGTTGATGAAGTAAAAAATCAACACGCCATCGTCGTCAATCCAGGGCGATAAATCTGCTTTGAAGTAGGTATTGACCATGCGGCGCAAACGCCGCGGCCCCAGCATTTCTGCGCCCAAGGTGCGGCCCACCGTTTTGCCGCCATCGGCCGCAATCAAATACTGCGCTTTGACTTGGTATTTTTCGCCACCGGTATGGTCTTGAACGATGGCAGACACCCCGCTGTCATCTTGAGAAAACTCCAACAGCTCATGGTGGAAATGAATTTGCCCTGGCGCACGCGACTCGGCCACATCGCGCAACAAAGGCTCCAGTTGCATCAAAGGTAAATTGGTCGCTCGACACATGCTGTCTTTTTCATATCGTTCTTTGAGGGCGCCCCCGCCATACCCATCCAGGTTGCCAATCAGCCGACGGTCCAAAGGACCTTCTCCACCCAAGGAAGTTCTGAAAGAAATCCGCTCCATGCCGCTGGTGGGTGTGCCTTGGCGATAAATTTCATCGGCCACCCCATGCTGTCGCATGATCTCCATGGTGCGTGTGTTCAATATATGGGCGCGAGGATGATCCGTGGTTTGCAGATTTTTTTCAACAGTGTGGTACTTGACGCCCAAGTCAGCGAGAAAGATGGACAGGGCCAGGCCACAACCGCCGCCGCCGACGATGAGTACGGGTACTTCAATGGTTTTCATGGGGTTTTCTGACAAATGCAAAAGAAAAGTCTATCCACAAATAAGGCTGTATTTCACGCCTAGGGAAAACACTCGAAAGCCATCGAGTTTTTACCCTTATGTTCGAGGGCTGAGCCATCCATATCAACGATCTTTTTGAAAAATGTCTAAAACAAAAAATATTCTGTTCATCATGTGCGATCAGCTGCGCGCTGACAACTTGTCTTGTTACGGCCACCCCCACATTTCAACGCCCCACATCGATGCATTGGCAGCCAAGGGCACGCGCTTTACACGTGCTTATGTACAAGCCCCTGTTTGCGGGCCTTCTCGCATGTCTTACTACACCGGGCGCTACACCTTTTCACATGGCGCCACTTGGAATTTTGTGCCATTGCCTGTCGGTGAGAGAACGCTGGGGGACTATTTGCGACCCACGGGTATGCGCGTTGCCGTGGTTGGAAAAACGCACCACGAGCCAGATGTTGCTGGCATGAAATGGCTGGGGCTGTCGCCATCTGAAGGTGCGGGAAAACTCATTGCCACCGGTGGATTTGAAGAGTACTGGCGCGACGACGGTATCCACCCCGATGCCAAAACACCGCACGATTTGGCCTACAACCAATATTTGCGCGCGCATGGTTTTGACGGCGCCAATCCCTGGCACGACTGGGCCAATTCGGGCACCGATGCCCAAGGGCAATTGGCCAGCGGCTGGTTGCTGAGAAACGCCCATTTGCCCGCCCGCTTGCCGGATGAATTTTCCGAAACGGCCTACACCGTCAACCGCGGCATGGACTTCATCACTGAGCAAGGCGATGCCCCGTGGTGCTTGCACTTGTCGTTCATCAAGCCGCACTGGCCCTACATCGCGTCACCCCCATACCACAATATGTTTGGACGCGAAGATTGTCTTGCGCCGGTTCGATCAGAAGAAGAACGCAGTGACAAGGCCAACCCCATCTTTCGTGGATTTCAAGAGCATCCCGAATCGGTCTCTTTTTCCAAAGATGAGGTCCGGCTCCACATGCAGCCCACATATTTGGGCTTGGTCAAGCAAATTGATGACCACTTGGGCAGGTTGATGGTGTTTTTAGAAAAGTCAGGCCGCCTCGATGACACATTGATTGTGTTCACGGCAGACCATGGCGACTACCAAGGTGACCATTGGCAGGGTGAGAAAGAGTTCATGTACGAGCAGGGTGTCTGTGTCCCCATGATCGTCGTGGACCCCGATGCGTCTGCCAAACGCGGTGCGGTTTCCAATGCCTTGATCGAGGCCGTTGACATGGTTCCCACCTTCATGGACGCTTTGGGCATGGAGATACCCGACCACATCATCGAGGGGCGATCCATCTTGTCTTTGTTGCGTGGCGAAAAAACCTCGATCCGTGAAGCAGCCTTTTCCGAGTTGGATTTCGCCATTTACCCCACGGCCAGGAAACTCGGGCTCAAGCCCAATGATGCACGCATGGTGATGTGCCGAACCGAGCGTTGGAAGCTGGTTCATTTTGGCCCCGGCCTACCGCCCCAGTTGTTCGATCTCCAAGAAGACCCTCTGGAATTGAACGATCGCGGCCGCGATGGTGGCGCCATTTACAAAGCGGCCCGCGACGATTTGTATCAATGCCTGCTGGAGTGGATGCGCCAGCGTCGCAATCGAATGGGCATGACCAATCAAGCGGTTTCCAAGCGCCCCAGCCCGGCCGCTGCGGGCGGCGTCACCATCGGTGTTTGGTAATTTTTCATCTCAATTTAAACCATGAATACTCCATCAAGCTGTGCCCACGGGCACGTTCACTTTGTCGGCAGCGTGGCCTTGAACGACGCCCAAGCAGTTCTTCAAACCTTGGGCCGCCAATTTGGCGCCGCCCTGAAGCGTGTCCCAGATGGTGAGACCGGCGAGCGCACCAATTGGCTGCAGTTCCAAGAAAACGTTTTTGAAATGATGCCCCAACTCGAAAGGGTCGAAGGTGATTTTGATTGGCGCAATCCAACTGCCAAGCGGGCAGCCTCGGCACAGTTCAAACTCAAACCTGGTGCAAAAGTCGACGCCCATTCGTTTGGCGCTTTGGGATTTTCAGAAAGCGCATTGGCTTCGTATGAAATATTCAAAACCCTGCGACGCCAAGGAGACATTGCGCAGGGGGTGCGCTTCATGGTGGCCTTGCCCTCGCCTTACAACGTCATCTCTTGGGGCATTGAAAACAGTTCTCGCGTTGAGGTGGAGATCGCCTATGAAGCCTGCATGCTTCATGAGTTGAGTGTGATCGCACAACACATTCCGCACGATGATTTGTCCATCCAATGGGATTGCGCACACGATATGCAAGCTTTCGATGGTGCCCGCACGCCATGGTTTTCACCGGCAAAGCCCGGCATCATCGAACGCTTGGTTCGACTGGGACAGGCCGTGCCTGAAAGTGTGGAGCTCGGCTATCACCTTTGCTACGGCAGTTTTGGTGGCCGCCATTTTGTCGAGCCCAAAGATGCAGCGGCCATGGTGGAGTTGATCAATGGACTGACAACTGGCATCCAGCGGTCCATTGCATTCATCCACCTGCCCGTGCCCATTGAGCGCGATGACGACGCCTTTTACCGTCCGCTCCAACAACTGAGGCTTCAAGAAAACACCGAAATTTATTTGGGCCTGATCCATGACACCGATGGCGTTGAGGGGACGATGAAACGCATCGCCACGGCGCAGCGCTTCATCAACGACTTTGGCATTGCCACCGAATGCGGGTTTGGTCGCCGCCCGGCCGAAACCGTGCCCGCCTTGATAGACCTGCACGCCAGTCTTTTGGAGCGCACCTGATTGTTGTCCACCATGGCCAGCCATCTGCGCCCACACGAAACTGGCCAGATCTGATCATTTTTTTAACACCTCAAATCACCCTAGGAGACCCCATGAGCACCACATCCATCCAACCGCCCAAGAGCACCCACGCTGTTGTCCGCCTGAAAGCCATCACGGCAGCTGCCTTGCTATTTTTGGGCCTCGTTCCCACATGGGCACAAGCTCAGGCTTACCCCAGCAAGCCCATTCGCATCCTGACTGGTTTTGCGCCGGGTGCCCCTGGTGAAATTGTGATGCGCTTGGTGGCCGACAAAGTGTTTGCCAGTTCCAAGCAGGCCGTGGTGATTGATAACCGCCCCGGCGCGAGTGGCAACATTGCGACTGAGTTGGTCGCACGCTCAGCCCCAGACGGTTACACCCTTTTTGTCGGACCCGATACCGTGGTGACGGTCAATCCGCATATTTTTAAAAAACTCACCTTCAATCCTGCTGAGGACTTGGTGCCCGTCACTTACCTCAGCAACACATCACAAACGCTGGTTTGCAATCCAGCCGTACCCGCGAATAACTTGGCCGATTTTTTAAAGCTCGCCAAGTCCCAAAGCATGAACTACGCCTCTGGCGGCCCTGGCGTTCCTGGTCACTTGGCCATGGAGTTGTTCATGTCGGTGACCGACATCAAAATGACCCATATCCCCTACAAAGGCCCCGCTCCTGCGATGCAAGATGTGATGGGTGGCTCGGTGCCTTGCGGGTTTTTGGCCACCACCGTGGTCGTGCCCCAAGTGCGCAGCGGCAAGCTCAAGGCCTTTGCCGTTTCCAGCGCTGTACGCTCTGTCATGGCGCCCGAGTTGCCCACCGCACGCGAAGCCGGTGTGCCGGGGTATGACGCCACTTTTGGTGAAATTGTCTTAGCACCCAAAGGCACACCACCAGCCATTTTGCGTGCTTGGCAAGAAGAGCTGGCCAAAGCATTCCAAGACCCGGCCGTTCGTGAACGCATGCTGGCCATTGATTTACCACCCGTGGCCAACACACCCGCAGATGCCTTGTCACGTGTCCGTTCAGAGTCTGTGCGTTGGGCCAAAGTGGTCGAACAGGTCAAGCTGCAAGTGGACTGATGGCATGAACGTCAAAGACAAAGTGGTATTGATCACTGGCGGTGGCCAAGGCATTGGCCGCAGCTATGCGCTGGCCTTTGCCCAAGCGCATGCCAAGGTGGTGATCTTCGACACCCACGCGCAAAACGGTGCAGCAGTGGCCGAGCACATCCAAACGCTTGGCGGACAGGCGCTGTTCTTTCAGTGTGATGTATCGCAGCCCGATGCGGTGAAACTGGCGCTGCAAAGCGTGAAAAGCCAATGGGGGTCGGTCCAGGTTTTGATCAACAACGCAGCTATTTTTGTCACTCTCGGTCGACAGGCATTTGAAGACATTCCTTTGGCCGAATGGGAACAGGTGATGCGTGTGAATGTCACTGGCAGTTGGGTTTGCGCCAGCGCCGTCGCTGCCGACATGAAGTCGGCCCAATGGGGGCGCATCATCAATGTCTCATCTTCCACTGTTCCCCTTGGTACGCCCATGTTCATGCATTACGTCACCTCTAAATCGGCCGTGATTGGCATGACCCGTGCTATGGCCACCGAGCTGGGACCACATGGGATCACGGTCAATTGCGTGTTACCGGGCCTGACGGACACCGAGGTGGACAACCCCGGCCGAACCGATGCCATGCGCCAAAAAATCATCGACATGCAATGCGTCAAGCGCATTGGTCGGCCCGACGACATGGTGGGCACGATGTTGTTTTTGGCCTCCGATGCCAGCGCGTTCGTCACCGGTCAATCCATTGCGGTCGACGGTGGCTCGGTGTTTTTATAAAAGTCACCCATCATGTTTTTGAGAAATGAATGGTATGTTGTGGCATTGAGCAAAGAGCTCAACACCCAACCCATTCAACGCTGGATCTTGAGCGAGCCCTTGGCCTTGTTTAGAACGCAAAGTGGCAAGCCCGTGACCTTGGTGGACCGCTGTCCGCACCGGGGTGCCCCGTTGTCCATGGGTCGGGTGCAGGGCGAAACCATCGCATGCGGCTACCACGGCTTCAGCTTTGATGCGGCGGGTCAATGTATCGACATCCCCGGCTCCGATTTCATTTCACCCAAAGCCTGCGTCAAAAGTCACCCCGTGATGGAGCGTTGGGGATGGGTGTTTGCATGGATGGGGGACGCCACGCAGGCCGATGAAGCCAGACTTCCAGACTTCAGCTGGATGGACAAAGCGGGCTGGGTGGGTCGCGCCGAATACCTGCTTGTCAATGCCCACCACGCCTTGGTCCGAGACAATTTGCTTGACCTCACCCACGCCCGCTTTGTTCACCAAAAGACCTTGGGCACTGCGGCCGTGACGCAATTTCCCATCGAGTCCCAAGTCAGCGATAGAAGGGTACGGGTTTTGCGCGACATGAAGAACATAGAGCCATCGCCATTTTTCAAGACCATGGGCGGTTTTGATGCGCGGGTTGACCATCGGCAGCAAATTGATTTTTTTCCGCCGTCGTATGTGCTGATCAACACCCGCGTCAGCGGCCACAGATCCCATGGCGCCAGCGAGGCAGCCGAGTTTTATGTTCTCAACGCATTGACGCCCATGAACGAAAAGTCAACCCATTACTTCTGGGGTTTGGTGCGCAATTTTTCGATCGATGATCCAGCGGTGACAGAGATGCAGCAAAAATTAAACCGTGAAACATTTTTCGAAGATGTCGCCATTTTGTCGCAACAACAAATCATGCTCGACTCAGCACCACTGGGCTGGCTGCCGGTGTCGGTGCCCAACGATGGTGGCTGTGTTCAGGCCGATCGCATGTTCAAAAAACTTCAGGCGCAAGAGCAAACAGCCAAGGACCACAAACCTCACTGAATTTTGATATTGGCCGACTTCACCAGTCCGATGTAGGTGTCCAACTCTTTGGCCATCAGGTTCTGAAAAGCACCCAGGCCCAGGCCCACGGGTTCATTGCCAATGCCCAAAATGCGCTCGCGGATGTCCGGGCGCGCCAGCAGCTTGCTGAACTCTTCGTGCAAGCGGGCGGATACGGCCGGTGGCATACCGGCGGGGCCAATCACGCCGATCCAGGTGTCGCTGATCACATTTTTAAAGCCCAACTCTGGCATGGTGGGCGAGTTGGGCAGCAAGGTCGATCGTTTTTCGGCCATCACACCCAGCACACGAATGCGCCCCGCCTTGATAAACCCCAGGGATGAGCTCAGCGCCGAAACGGACGAAGGCACCTGCCCCGCAATCACCGCCTCCACCGACAAATTGGCCCCTTTGTACGGGATGTGATTGAGTTTGATATTGGCATAGTGCGCAAACAACTCGCCGGCCAAATGCACCGTGGTCCCGGCACCAGAGGTGGCGTAAGCCACACCACCCGGGTCGGCTTTGGCGGCTTGCACATATTCAGGCAGTGATTTCCAAGGGCTGTCCGAGCGGACCACGATCATGTTGGGGGTGGTGGTCAACAAGGTGATGCCCGTGAAATCTTTTTCGGCATGAAAAGGAATGCTGGGGTTCATCGCTTGGTTGATCAAATGGGTATTGGGCGCCACGTACAAGGTATAGCCATCGGGTGCTGACTTGGCCACATAGTCGGCCCCAATGATCCCTGCCGCACCGGGTTTGTTTTCAACCACCACGGGTTGGCCCAAGGCTTTTTGCAATTCAGGCGCCAAGATTCTGGCCATCACGTCGGACACGCCGCCCGCGACAAAGCCCACGACCAACTTGATGGGCCGATTGGGGTAATTGCTTTGCGCATGAACCGACATCGACAACAGGCCAAAAATCACGCATGCGAAGGTTTTGAAATTCATATCGACTCCTTTAATCCAATTGAATGTTGGCTTTTTGCAGCACGGCGGCCCAGCGCTCTTGCTCGTCTTGCAGCAATTTGCTGAATTCATCCGGCCTGGAGGCCACGATGTCAGCCGCATAGCTCTGCATTTTTTCAACAATGGCGGGGTGGCTCATGGCCTTGGCCACCGCACGTTGGATTTTGTCAATGATCGCCGGCGGCGTTTGGGCCGGGGCCGCCAAGCCATACCAACTTTGCACCTCATAACCCGGAATACCCGATTCGTTGATGGACGGGATATCTGGCATCTGGGGGGATCGGTTGGATGACGTGCGCGCCAAAATTTTGATGCGCCCGGTTTTCACATGCGGGCCTGCGGTGGAGTAGCCGGTGATCATCATGTCGACCTGGCCACCGATCACATCGGTGAGGGCGGCTTGCGCACCTTTGTAGGGAATATGTACGATGTTGACGCCACTCTTTTGCTTGAGCAACTCCAAGGCCAGATGGCCCACGCTGCCTTCACCCCAAGACGACATTTTGATTTGCCCAGGTTTGCTTTTGGCCAGCTCGATCAAGTCTGAAAATTTGTTCACATTCAAATCTTGTCGCACCACCAGCACAAACGATTGCCGCGCCATCATGGTCACGGGTGCAAAGTCGCGAATGGTGTAGCTGTTTTTCTTGTAAAGCTGTGGGGCAATGACGAGCGTATCGGGCAAGGCCACGATCAAGGTGTGACCATCGGGCGCTGACTTGGCCACAAATTCTGTGGCAATGCGACCCCCAGCGCCGGGGCGGTTGTCAATCACCACCGGTTGGCCCCACTCCTCCCGGAGTTTCTCGGCGATCATTCGGGGCAAGGTATCCGTGATGGCCCCGGGCGGGTAGGGCACCACAATGCGCACCGGGCCTGTGGGAAACGCCGTTTGTGCATGGCTGTTTAGCGCTGCGAAAAAGAACACCAGGATGGAGAAGATGCGTTTCATGTCAGGCTTCCTTTGATTTGAGTTGTGCTCGGTGTTGCTCGGTGGCCACCTCGTCCACCCCACCCAAGGTGGTGAATTTGACGCCGTAATCGGCTGTCGCCGCTGCGGGTGTGACATAACCCATGGCCAAGTCTTGCTTGAGCTTCATCACGGGCCGATCCAAGGGGTTGCCATAGCCACCCCCGCCAGCCGTTTCGATCATGATGCGGTCCCCCTCAAACACCGGGTGGTCGCCCTTGAGCACAAACTCTTTGTCGCCATTTTTGCGCATGATGCGCACGCCCGAAGGCTTTCCAGGCTTGCCGCCTTTGAGGCCCCAGGGAAGACATTGGGTGCGGTCAATTTTCAGGTTGATGCGGCACGCTGCCAACACCCGGTAAACCTTGATCACCCCGATGCCGCCCCTTTGTTGACCTGCCCCACCCGAGTCGGGGCGCAACACATACGAGTCCAACACGTAGGGGCAGGTGGCCTCTTGCATTTCGATGGGCACATTCGAGGTGTCGCCGTGCAAGTTGGAGCGCGACGGCCCATAGCCATCCTCCAAGGACGTGGCACCCCAGCCGCCACAAATGGTGTCCAGGTTATAAAACGGACGCCCAGTAACCGGGTGTTTGCCATGAAAAGCATGCACCCCATACGTGCCGTGGTGGGCTGCTGCAACACGCTCCGGAAAAACCTCTGCCATGGCACGAATGACCGTGTCCACCACCGTGGGAATCATGTTCCCAGACGAACCCAGCGCAGCGTCTTTGCCTGCAGAGATGAAGGTGCCTTCAGGAATCACAATGTTCAAAGCCCGAAAATCACCCTCGTTCACGGGCTGATCCGAGGAGAAGAGGTACTTCACCGCCACTCTGGCGGCCGCCACCGCTCCCCCATTGCGCCCTGCGTTGAGTGGGCCGGGGCGCTGGGGCGACACCTCAGAGAAATCAACCGTGAGTTTGTCGCCCAGCTTTTCAACGGTGATGTGGATCGGCACCGTGCTCTCAAGGTCGATGCCATCGTTGTCCAAAAAAGAGCTGGCCTTATAAATGCCATCGGGGGCAGATTTCAAAATCGCCCGCATGGATTGGTCTGACTGGTCCCACATCATCTGAATCGCCGCGTGGTAGCTGTCTGCGCCATATTTCACAGCAATGTCTTGGACCATTTTTTTGCCCAGCAAGCACCCGCCAATTTGCGCCTCAATATCGCCCATCAACATTTCAGGGAAACGGGTGTTGTAGCGAATCACCCGCAGCATGTCTTCATTGCGCCGGCCCTCATTGAACAACTTCACGGTGCGCAGTTGCAAGCCCTCTTGGAAGATCTCCGTAGCGGTGGTTGAACTGCAAGAGCCAATCATCATTCCGCCAATGTCGATCCAATGCATGAGCACACAGAAAAATGCCATCAATTGGCCATCGTGTATCACTGGGGTGTACATCACCACATTGTTCAAATGCTGGCCCAAGGTACCCGCGTGGTTGGAGATGACGATGTCCCCGTCTTTCAGGCCTTCTGTGCCATAAATTTCAAGCCCATCGCGCACGGCCGTTCCCAAGGCATTGGCCACAAAAATGGCCAGGCTGCCCCGGGACTGGGACACTGACTGACCGGTGGCGTCCACAATGCCGACCGAGTAATCTTTGTACTCGCTGATGAAGGCGCTGAAGGCCGTTCGCGTGATGTTCTTGTCGATTTGGTTCGGAATGGACACCAAGTCTTGGCGAATCACCTCCAGCGTGATCGGATCCGTCGCGTGCGATGGCATGGCAAGTTCAGACATCGCAAACCTCCAAGTTAAATTCTCCATAGGCACCGACCTGTGCTTTATCGCCCGGCATCAATACGGTTGTTGAGCTGAACTCTTCAATGATCGCCGGGCCCGCAATGTCAAAGCCCACAGGCAAAAGCTCTCGCTGCCACACTGGCACGGAAAGCCACCCATGCGGTTGTGCAAAGTAAACGTTCCTGACTTCCTTGTGGGCGGGTGGCTGGCCCACGGGAAGTTGAACACATTGCAGCAAGTCTGGCTTGGGTATTTCTGCGGTCGCGCCCAACTTCAAAGCCAGCACCTCCACCTCGCAATCGGCGTTGGCATGGCCAAAGCGTTTTTGATAAGTTCGCTCAAAATCAGTCAAGAAAACCTCGATGCCCTGGTCTTTATCGTAGGCCACCCGCACCGTATGGGTTTGCCCCAGGTACCTGGCCTCCAAGGAATATTCGAAATCAATCGCACGCTCACCCAAATCGCGCTGCAAACCCAACCGGCCTTCGGTTTCCAACTCGGCAAATATGCGGTTGATGTGTGGTTGCGCGTTCGGCGTGGCCAACGTCAGAAAAGTCCGCGCCAGGTCCATCCGTGCGCCCGCAATCAGCATGCCCAAGGTGGAAAAATTACCCGGATGGGGTGGCACAACCACATGGCGTATGCCCAGCGCCCTGGCCAGCACCGAGCCAAACAGCGGGCCACCGCCACCAAACACAAACAGTTTGAAGTCCCGGGCATCAATGCCTCTTTCGATGGTGATTTCCTTGATCGCTCCCGCCATGGTCACCGTGGCAATGTCCAAAATACCTTGAGCCGCTTTTTCAGCCGCCAAATCGCCGAAATATCCCAAGGGCTTGGCAATCAATTCGGTGACCACTGCTTTAGCCGCCTGGATGTCCAAGCGCAGCTTGCCCTTCATGAAGTTGCCTGAGCCAATGCGCCCCAACACCACATTGGCGTCGGTCACGGTGGGCTCTTGCCCACCTCGGCCAAAGGCCACTGGGCCGGGCTCCGACCCCGCGCTTTTGGGGCCCACACTGATGCGGCCAAACCCATCGACCGCGGCAATCGAGCCGCCGCCGGCGCCCACTTCCACAATGTCCAGGACCGGTGTTTTCAGCGGGAACCCGCGCTCATACCCGCCCACATAGTAAATCGGATGGACATCAAATTGGCCGTTTTGAACCAACGCGCATTTGGCGGTGGTCCCGCCCATGTCAAACGCGATGAGGCGATCAATGCCCAATAATTTTGCATAAGCGGCCGCACCGATACATCCCCCAATGGGGCCCGACTCGACCAAGTTGACCGGTTGCTCTATGGCGCGCTCCACCGACAACACACCACCATTGGAGCCCATCATGTAAAAGCTGCCTGTGAAACCCTTGGAGATCAAGCGGTCATTGAAAGTGCGCAAATAAGACTCAATGCGCGCACCCACATAGGCATTGGCCGCCGCTGTGGAGGTGCGCTCGTATTCGTACCACTCGCGCGTCAAGGTGGTCGCACAGGTCACATAAACCCCGGGCAACCAGGCCTTCAAGCGCGCACTGGCCAACTCTTCATGGCACGGATTGGCATAGGCATTCATGAAGGAAATGGCCACAGACTCTACGCCCAAGCGCTGGAGTTCTAGCGCCAAACTGTGCAAGGCTTGTTCGTCGAGCGCGGCCAAGACCTCGCCCTTGTGGTTGATCCGCTCCGCCACTTCAAATCGGTGTGAACGCGGGATCAAAGGCGGGTCGCGTCGGTAATCTTGCTTGAAGGGCACCGGCCTGTTGCCTCGGGCAATTTCCAAAATATCCTTGAAGCCTTGGGTGGTGATCAACGCTGCCACACCGCCAGAGCGCTGCAAAAACGTATTGATCACATGCGTCGTGCCGTGTTTGAAAAGCAAGGACTCCGACAAAGCCACTTCTGTGCCGGCAAGCCCATCTAGCACCCCGTCGACCAAATGGGTGTAATCGGTCAAGGTTTTGCTATAGGTAACAGACTGGGTCACAGCGTCGTAGACAGCGACATCTGTAAAGGTTCCACCGGTATCTGCTGCCACCATGTATCGCATCTGGAATATTCCTTTGTTTTGAGTGCAAAATCCTCTTTCTCACTCTAGCACCACTTGCGCTAAAGCAGACCATGGCCTGACACCTGCGCTACAGCCCCAAACGACCGAAAACCGCTCAGACTGATATGATTGACGTTGACGTTAACGTCAATTAACCACCGGGCTTTCTTCTGCCCGAGAAAAGTGTGGAGACACCCCATGACCGACCTGTCCGCCGAATACCAAGCCCTGGCCAATTACCGCCCCAAAAACAAGGTGCGCTTTGTCACGGCCGCCAGCTTGTTTGATGGCCACGACGCAGCCATCAACATCATGCGCCGCATCCTGCAGGGCATGGGCGCCGAGGTCATTCACCTGGGCCACAACCGCTCGGTTGACGAGGTGGTGACGGCCGCGCTGCAAGAGGACGTGCAAGGCATCGCCATCAGCTCCTACCAAGGCGGCCATGTGGAATATTTCAAGTACATGGTCGATTTGCTGCGCCAGCGCGGCGGCGCGCACATCCAGGTCTTTGGTGGCGGCGGCGGGGTGATCGTGCCCTCGGAAATTGAAGAGCTCCAAGCCTATGGCGTGACCCGCATTTTCAGCCCGCAAGACGGCCAACGCATGGGCTTGGCCGGCATGATTGGCGAGATGATCATGCGCTGCGATCAAGACTTGAACGCCCACGCACCCACAGCATTGAGCGCCATTCAAGGGCACAGCGAGGCCCATTGGCGCGCTTTGGCACAACTCATCACCGCCATCGAGAACGCGCAAGCCAGCGCGGGCTTGGTCGAGCAACTTCGCGCCCAGGCCCAACCACTCAAGGTCCCCGTGGTCGGCATCACCGGCACCGGGGGTGCAGGCAAATCCTCCCTGACCGACGAATTGATCCGCCGCGTTCGCTTGGACCAAGCTGACAGCTTGCGCATCGCTGTGATCTCCATCGATCCGTCGCGGCGCAAAAGTGGTGGCGCCTTGTTGGGCGACCGCATCCGCATGAACGCCATTTCCCCTTGGGGCTTGGGCGAAACCGGTCAATCTGGCCAACGCGTGTTCATGCGCAGCTTGGCCACAAGAGAGTTTGGCAGCGAAATCAGCGCGGCCTTGCCCGACGTGATTGCCGCCGCCAAATGCGCGGGCTTTGACCTGATCGTCGTCGAAACATCTGGCATTGGCCAAGGCGATGCGGCCATCGTGCCCCATGTGGACGTGCCGCTGTATGTGATGACGCCCGAGTTTGGCGCAGCCAGCCAGTTGGAAAAAATCGACATGCTCGACTTTGCCGAGTTTGTCGCCATCAACAAGTTTGACCGCAAGGGTGCCGCCGACGCGCTGCGCGATGTGTCCAAGCAAGTGCAGCGCAACAAAGAGGCATGGACCACGCCCACCGAACAAATGCCGGTGTTTGGCACCATGGCCGCCCACTTCAATGACGACGGCGTGACCGCGCTCTACCAAGCCATGAAGCCGCGCCTGCAAGCGCTGGGCCTGCCCATGAAGGACGGCTTGCTGCCCACCGTGGCGGTGCGCCACAGCTCGCACCAAACGCCCATCGTGCCCGGCGCACGCAGCCGCTATCTGGCCGAAATCAGCGACACCGTGCGCGGCTACAAACAGCGTGCCCAAAGCCAAGCGCAACTCGCCCGCGAAATCCAACAACTGCAAGCCGCCGCTCAAATGCTGGCCGAGGGCAAGCAAGGCCGCGCCAAAGCCAGCGAGGCCGCCACCGACTTGGCCGTTCAGCGGTTGACCCATTTGGGTGCCAACGAGCGCGCCCTGCTCGCCGACTGGCCCCAACTGCAACAAGACTACGCGGGCGACGAACTGGTGGTGAAGGTGCGTGACAAAGAAATCCGCACAGCACTCGTGACCAAGTCGCTGAGCGGCACCTCGGTGCGCAAAGTCGCCCTGCCCCAGTACCACGACCATGGCGATGTGTTGCAGTGGTTGATGCTCGACAACGTGCCCGGCCGCTACCCCTACACCGCCGGCACCTTTGCCTTCAAACGCGAAAACGAAGACCCTACCCGCATGTTTGCCGGCGAAGGCGATGCGTTTCGCACCAACCGCCGCTTCAAGTTGTTGAGTGAGGGTATGCCCGCCAAGCGCTTGAGCACCGCTTTCGATTCTGTGACGCTGTACGGCAACGACCCCGACCTGCGTCCCGACATTTACGGCAAGGTCGGCAATTCAGGCGTGAGCATCGCCACCTTGGACGACATGAAAGCGCTGTACGACGGCTTTGACCTTTGTTCGCCCACCACCAGCGTGTC
>CAMDJU010000021.1 GCA_945900695.1 Bordetella parapertussis
GGAGTTTTCATGGCCAAGGCCTCCTTTCACTGGGACGACCCCTTTTTATTGCAGCAGCAGCTCTCTGAAGACGAGCGCATGATCGAAGAGGCTGCCCGCGCCTACTGCCAAGACAAGCTGCTGCCCCGCGTCACCGAAGCCTTTCGCCACGAAAAAACAGACGTCGCCATCTTTCGTGAAATGGGCGACTTGGGGCTGATCGGCCCCACCATCCCCACCGAGTACGGCGGCCCGGGCCTGAGCTATGTGGCGTATGGCCTGATTGCCCGCGAGGTCGAGCGCGTGGACTCGGGCTACCGCTCGATGATGAGCGTGCAATCGTCCTTGGTGATGCTGCCCATTTTTGAATTCGGCACCGAAGGCCAGCGCCAAAAATACCTGCCCAAACTCGCCACTGGCGAGTGGATTGGCTGCTTCGGTTTGACCGAACCCGACCACGGCTCCGACCCCGCCAGCATGGTCAGCCGCGCCCAAAAAGTGAAGGGCGGCTACCAGCTCAAGGGCAACAAGATGTGGATTTCCAATTCACCGATTGCCGATGTGTTTGTGGTCTGGGCCAAAGAGGTCAGCGAGTCCGGCGCGGTCGGCCCCATCCGTGGCTTTGTGCTGGAAAAAGGCATGAAGGGCTTGAGCGCCCCTGCCATCCACAGCAAAGTGGGTCTGCGGGCGTCGATCACCGGCGAGATCGTCATGGACGGCGTGTTTGTGCCCGAAGAAAACGCCTTCCCCGAGGTGCAGGGTTTGAAGGGCCCGTTCACCTGTTTGAACAGCGCCCGCTACGGCATCGCTTGGGGCGCTCTGGGTGCCGCCGAAGACTGCTTTCACCGCGCCCGCCAATACACCTTGGACCGCCAGCAGTTTGGTCGCCCGTTGGCCGCCAACCAGCTCATCCAAAAGAAGCTGGCCGATATGCAAACCGAAATTTCACTCGGCCTGCAAGGCTGTTTGCGTTTGGGTCGCATGAAAGACGAGGGCACAGCCAGCGTGGAAATCACCTCCATCCTGAAGCGCAATTCGTGCGGCAAAGCGCTGGACATTGCCCGCATGGCGCGTGACATGATGGGCGGCAACGGCATCAGCGACGAGTTCGGGGTGGCACGCCATTTGGTCAACCTCGAGGTGGTCAACACCTACGAGGGCACGCACGACATCCACGCCCTGATTTTGGGCCGCGCTATCACGGGTATTGCGGCGTTTGCCAACTGAGGCGAACTGCGGTTGAAGCCCCACCTTGAATTGGTGGCGGAAGAAAAAGGGCGCCTGGCGTCCTTTTTTGCGTTGGGCGTGCGCCAAACTGCAAAACCGGGAATATGATTCAGCCAGTCTAGTGGATGAATTGCATCCACCATAAGAGATGATCAAGGTTGGCAATGTCGAGGGTGAAGTGGATTGTTCAATTCATCATGATGGAGAGCCTCAAGACACCGATGTTTTAAGATCAGAAGTCCAAGGGAGCAGAAAAATCAAACCGACAAAATTTGACCCAGCTTGTTATTTGGATGATCAAGAGGTGATGGATGAATACATCCGCCTTGCGCGATTGAGTGGCGATGAGGATTTGTTGGCCTCAGCACAGAATGACGTATCAAGGGCCCATTTATGGCTGAATTTGTCAACACCATCGCGCCCCGGCCAAAACCCTGGCCAATGAACGCCTTTAGTTCGTCTGAGCGGGTGCGGCCGTTGACACCGGCCGGTTGACCATCACGATGCCCACGGCCACGCCCAGCATGGCCACGGCGAGGCTCCAGGTCCAGGGTTCGCCCAGCCACAAGACGGCGATGATCAGGGTGAACATGGGAGACAAAAACGAAAACGACGTGACCTGCGTGGCCGGGTAGTGTGCGATCAGCCACATCCAAATCAAGATGGTGACAAACGCGCCCAAAGTGCATTGGATGGCCACCGATACCCAGGCCAAAGTGGGGGCGGCCCAGTTCCAGGGCTCGCCCAGGGCCAGGGAGATGAGGGGCAACACCAACGCGCCGCAGCCAAGCTGGTAGATGAGCATTTTTTCAGCGCCCACTTGGCCCACGCGGGTGGTGCGCAGGGTCAAGGTGGTCAAGCCCCACAACGCGCCCGCCAGCAGACCGAGCAAGTCGCCACGCCATTGCAGTGGGTTGTCGGCTGGCCCATGCCAGCCTTCTTGCAAGGCCAGCCCCACCGAGCCAAACGCCAAACACAAGCCCACCCATTGCCAGCGGCCCAGGCGCTCAGAGCGCACCCGCAAGGGCACGCACACCGCCACCCAAAAGGGCGCGGTGTATAAAAAGATGGTCAAACGCGAGGCGCTGGTGTCGAGCAGGCCCAAATAAATGCTGGCAAATTCCAGGGCAAACAAGCTGCCCGCCAACAGGCCCGACCACAGGCTGCCGTCGCGCTGCCACAGCACGATGCCGCGCCAACGGCACCACAGCAGCAAGCACAGTGCTGCGCCAACCATGCGCAGCGCGGCTTGAAACAGCGGCGCGATGTCGGGCAAGGTGAGCTTGATCAACACCTGCTGAAAGCCCCACACAAAGCAACACGTCAGCAGCAAGCCAATGGCTGTGGCATCCAGGTGTGAGCGGCGCGTTGTCATGCGGGTAGGTGGGTGTGATCTGTGTCACACCTGCCGGGGTGGGCGTTGGGGCAAAGCCCAGGCAGGGTGGAGCGCCTGATTGTGCCTGTGTCACATGCGCGGGCCAGGCGTGCTTTCTGCACAGGGGCGCCAGCGCTGCATCTTGGCGCCGAGTTGTTCGAGCTGGATGGGTTTGGTCAGGTAATCGTCCATGCCTGCGGCCAAGCAGCGTTCAGCATCGCCCAGCATGGCCAAGGCGGTCAAGGCGATCACGGGCACGCGCCCCATGGTGGGGTTGAGGGCTTCGCGCGCGCGGATGGCGCGGGTGGTGTCAAAGCCGTCCATTTCGGGCATTTGGCAGTCCATCAACACCAGGTCATAGGTGCTTGTTTCAAATGCGCTCAGGGCCTGCACGCCGTTGTTGGCCATGTCAACGTCACAACCCATGCGCGCGAGCATGGCGCGGATGATGGTTTGGTTGACCGGGTGGTCTTCGACCACCAGTACTTTCAGCGGCGACTCGGTGTCGGCGGTGTGCGCCAAGGGCTTGTCCGCAAAGCTTGCTTGCGGCTTCTCGGATGGCAGCTCGGGGGCCATCAGTTCGGGGTTTTGGCGCAGGTGCAAGCGCGCCCACAAGGCGCGCACAGCCTCGCGCTTGGGCGGTGTTTCCAGCCGCCAAAGGGGCGCCATGGGCCACTCGGCGGGGGGCAAAAACACTTTCTGTGGATGGGCCAGCACCACATAAGCCAACACCGCTTGGGGCAGTTGTTCGCGTGTCGGTGGGTGGCTGGCGCTGTCAATGAGCACCCAGGCGGGCTCGCTGGTGTTGCCACTGATGGGCTGGCGCAAGTGGCGCATGTGGGTGTGCCAACTCGCGCGCCAGTTGGCGCTGACGGCCTCCACAAAAAGCGGTGTGGTGGCCGGCAAATCAGCTGGGGCTGGCGCCACAGCTTCATGCACTGGTGTGGTCTCTAAGGGCAGCCAAACTTCAAACACCGAGCCTTGGCCGGGACTGCTTTTCACGCTCAACCGGCCCCCCAACAAGCCCACCAGGTGCTGGGTGATGCTCATGCCCAGCCCGGTGCCGCCGTAGCGGCGCGCATGGGAGCTGTCGGCTTGGTGAAACGGGGTATACAAGCGATCGAGTTGCTCTGCGTCCATGCCAATGCCGCTGTCTTGCACGCGCAGGTGCAGCTCTGTGGCGCCGTCTCCTGGTCGCCACTGGGCCCACAACAGCACATGGCCTTCTTCGGTGAACTTGATGGCGTTGCCCAACAAATTGAGCACGATTTGGCGCACACGCAGCGGGTCAGAGCGCACCCAATCGGCTTCGCTCACGTCCAAATCGCCGTGCAAGTGCAGGCCTTTGTCGTGGGCCGACTTGGCCAGCAAGGTGCAGCAGTCCTCCAAGGTTTGCAGCAGGGGGAAGGGTTTTTTCTCGAGCTGAAACTGCCCGGCCTCGAGCTTGCTGAAGTCCAAGATGTCGTTGATGATGCCCATCAGGTTTTCGCCCGAGCGCCGCATCAGCCCGGCCCACTCGGCTTGTTGTTCGGACAAGCGCGACGCGGCCAGCAAGTCGCAAGCGCCCAGGATGCCATTCATGGGGGTGCGGATTTCGTGGCTGATATTGGCGATGAACATGGCATGGATGCGCGCCTCAATCGCACGTTGGTCGGCCAAGCGCTGGTTGTGCAGCTCTTGGCGCAAAGATCGGCAGAGGTTGCGTGAGCCCCACAAAAACAAGCCCATCACACAGCCCATGAAAAAACTCGGCCACCACAACTGGGCCAGCCAGGCTTGTTGCACCGCCAGCGGGCTGATCCAGGCTTGCACCATCAAATCGGGGGCTTCGGTGGCCAGCGTCAACACCGGCGCGCGCTCGGGCGCGGCACCAGCGCCCCAGCCCTGACCCAGAACGTCGGTGCTCAACAGCACTTGCATGGTGGGCGCGCTTTCACCGGCGTTGGCTTTGAGTGCGTCGCGCACCAAGTCGGGGTCGAGCAATGCCACGGCCATGCCTGCAAAGGTGCCGTCGCTGTAAGTCAGGCGTATGCTGCGCGCGAGCAAAGCCTCGCCTTTCTCGGTCACCACGTGGCTGAGGATGCTGGCGTCACTGTTGTTGCTTTGGGCTTGGGCGATGTCTTGCAAAGACGCTTCCAGGGGCCGTGCTGGGATGGACAACAAGGGGTCGCCAGCCGCCGTGGTCACCAGCACCTGGCGATAGGGGTTGCGTGTGTCGCGACCGCGCACTTGGGCCAGTGTGTCGCTGTCAATCAAGCCCGGCCCGTGGCGGGCAAAAGCGGCAAAGGTGTAAGCCAGAATGTCGTCCATGTGGCGCAAGGCGTTGTCCAGGCGCGCTTGCACCGATGCGGCAGCGATTTTGGCTTTGGTGCGTTGCGCCTCTTGCGCAAAGTCGTGGCTGCGGTTGGCGTAGACCAGCCACAGCAGGCTCAGCGACCCCATCACCAACCACACGCCCCAGCGGATGCGCTGGATCTGGCGCTCCACGCCTTGTGCGTCACTCCGCTGCGCTGCATCGGCGCGGGTGCTCCGGCGCCAGGCTTGAAACAGCTTCATGCGTAGCGTGCTTGCCAATAGGCGCGGTCGGCCACTTCGGCCCAGCGCAGCTGGTTTTGCAGGTAGGCGGTGTAGCTGCGGTGGATCTCTTGGGCCAGCGCGTCGCCTTGCACCGCATCGCGCAGCACCTGGGGGGTGAGTTGCCGAAAGGCCCGGGTCACATCGTTGGGCAGGCGCAGCATTTCGACACTTTTAAATTGGCGCAGGGTTTGCAGGCTGCGCGCGTTTTCGTGGTTGAACTGGGCCAACATGTCGGCGCACTCTTGCCAACCGGCGGCGCGCATGATTTCTTGGTGCAGGGGCGACAACCGCTCCCACACTTTGGGGTTGACGATCAGCTCGGTGGTGTGGCCGGGCTCGTGGATGCCGGGGACATAGCAGTAGTTGCACACCTCGTGCAATCCCAACTGCATGTCGCACCAGGGGGAGACCCACTCCGCCCCGTCGATCTTGCCGCTGGCCAGCGCGGGCACGATTTCGCTGGCGGGCAAATTCACGGTCACTGCGCCCAAGCGGCGCAACACTTCGCCGCCCAAGCCGGGGTAGCGCAGGCGCAAGCCCTTGAGCGAGGCCAGGGAGGTGATTTTTTCGCGCATCCAACCGGCGGTTTGCACCCCGGTGTTGCCGCAGGCCAAGGGCACCACCCCGTGCGCGCGCCCCAGGCGGGTCCACAGCGCCATGCCGCCACCAAAGCGCAGCCAAGCGGTGTGCTCGTTGGCGTTCATGCCAAATGGCACGGTGGCAAAAAACGGGAAGCCCGGCGAGTGTGTGGCCCAGTAATATGACGTGCCATGCGCCATGTCCACTTGGCCCGAGGCCACAGCCTCGAGCAGTTGCAGTGGGGGAATGCCCGATTCGCCGGAGAACCGCACATCAATGTGCAACTGCCCGCCGGACAAGGTGTTCACCCGCTGGGTCCAGCGCCGCACCGCGTCGCTCAGGCCCGGTAGCTTATCGGGCCAAGCGGCCGCCAAGCGCAAGCGCACTTCGGGGGTTTTGGGGTGCTGTGCGGGTGCTTGTGCCCAGGTCAGCGCCGACAAAGCGCCCGCGCCCGCGCCCAACCAGTTGCGCCGATGCATGCGCCCTAAGGAACTCGTTTTCATATAAAAATTAAACTTTATCCATCAAAAGTGCTACTAAGTGTATTGGAAACGACATCTTTTTATAGCTACACAAAAGTAAACATTAATCGCCATATTTAACTATTAATACATCCTAAGTATTCATTGTTGTGGGTTTTGGTTTGCCACTAGTGACAGCACCCCAAGGGGTGCTGCGACTACACTGGTGGCCCCTTTAATCGACGAGCAGAAGGTTTGATGTGAATACGGAAAACATGCGATTTGGAAGCGGACATGCGGTCAAGCGTCTGGAGGACGACTTGTTGCTCAAAGGGCAGGGCTTGTTCACCGATGACGCCGATGTCCAGGGCGTGCAACACATTTGGTTTGTGCGCTCGGTCTACCCCCATGCGCTGCTGAAAAGCGTGGATGTGGCCGCAGCGCGCGCCATGCCCGGCGTGTCGCTGTTGGCCACGGGTGCAGATTTGGCCCAAGCGGGCATCAAGGCTTTGCCCAAGCCCGCTGGCTTTAAGCGCGCCGATGGCTCTCCTGCGGCCAGCCCACCGCGTTACTTGATGGCCCATGAGCGGGTGCGCTTTGTGGGTGAAGTGGTGGCCGTGGTGGTGGCCGACAGCGTGGAAAACGCGCGCAATGCCGCCGAAGCGGTGATGGTTGACTACGACGAGTTACCCAACGCCACCGGCGTGCACGCGGCCTTGGCTGCAGATGCCCCCCGGCTGTGCGACGACGTGCCCGACAACATCGTGGCCGAGACCCGCTATGGCGACGCGCAGGTCGCGCAACAAGCCTTTGCCAGTGCAGCGCATGTGGTGAAACTCAAGATCGAAAACCAACGCTTGGCCGCCCTGACCTTGGAGCCGCGCAGTGTGCTGGCCTACATCGACCAAGGCCGCTTAACCATGCGCATGAGCAGCCAAATGCCCAGCGGTGTGCGCACCTTGGTCAGCGATTTGCTGGGCCTGCCCAGAGAGAACGTGCGGGTGTTGGTCGGCGACGTGGGTGGCGGTTTTGGCATGAAAACCGGCATGTACCCCGAGGACGGCGTGGTGGCCTATTGCTGCCATGTGCTGCAACGCCCGGTCAAGTGGATGGCCGAGCGCGCGGAAGACTTTCTCAGCTCCAGCCATGGGCGCGACATCGAAACCCATGCCGAGATGGCCCTGGCCGCGGATGGCAAGGTGTTGGCCTTGCGCATTGAAACGCTGGCCAATGTGGGCGCCTACCCGGCCCCCACCGGGGTGGCCATCCAGGTGATGATTGGCCCTTGGGTGCAAACCAGTGTGTACGACATCCAGACCATCGACTTTCACTTCACGGCGGTGATGACCAACACAGCCACCATGGGCGCTTACCGGGGCGCAGGACGGCCCGAGGCGATCTTCAACATCGAGCGCCTGATGGACGAGGCGGCGCGCCAAATCGGCATGGACCGCGTGGCCCTGCGCCGGCGCAACATGATTGCCCCCAGCTTGATGCCGTACAAAAACGCCATGGGCCAAACCTATGACGTGGGCTCTTTTGAGCACATCATGGACAAAGGCCTGGCGCTGGCGCAGTGGGATGGTTTTGCCCAGCGCGAGGCCGAATCCAAAGCTCGCGGCAAATGGCGCGGTTTGGGCTTGGCCACGTTTTTGGAGTGGACCGGTGGCAACGCTTTGGAAGAAAACGTCACCGTCACCATTGCCGCCGATGGGGTGATCGAAGTGTTCAGCGCCGTGGCCCCCATGGGCCAAGGCATCGCCACCTCGCTGGCTCAATTGGTGGTGGACGTGTTTGGTGTGCCCCTGTCGCAAGTGCGCATTGTGTTGGGCGACACCGACCGAGGGGATGGTTTTGGCAGCGCGGGCTCGCGCTCGTTGTTCACGGGTGGCTCGGCCGTCAAAGAAGGCTCCGAGCGCAGCTTGGCGCAAGCGCGCGAGCTGGCCGCCAAGACGCTGGAGGTGGCCGGCGACGACTTGTCTTATGACGCGGGTCGCTTTCAGGTCAAGGGCACGGACATCGGCCTGGGCCTGGGCGAATTGGCCCAGCGCCAGCCCGAGGGTCGCATGCACTTGGCTTCGACCACCAAGGTGAGTGGGCCAACTTGGCCCAATGGCTGCCATGTGTGCGAAGTCGAGGTCGACCCGGCCACCGGCAACGTGGACTTGGTGGCGTACAGCTCGGTCAACGATGTGGGCCGGGTGGTCAACCCCACCATCGTGCGTGGTCAACTCGACGGCGGCGCGGTGCAAGGCATTGGCCAAGCCCTGTGCGAGCAAATGACCTACGACGCCGAAACCGGCCAGTTGCTCACCGGCAGTTTGATGGATTACGCTGTGCCCCACGCCGACATCATGCACGCCAACTTTGTCACCGAAATGGACGAATCCACACCCTGCAAAAACAACCCCATGGGGGTCAAAGGCGTGGGCGAGTTGGGCACCATTGGGGCCACCCCCGCCGTGGTCAACGCAGTGGCCGACGCTTTGGCGCGCAACGGCCATGCGGCCCAGTCCAGCCAGTTGCAAATGCCCATCACGCCGTACCGTTTGTGGACCCTGCTCAACGCCTGAGCGGCCCTCAACGCCCAGTTCGCTCCACTGCAAGCCATGCAGCGGCGTGACTTTCACCGTTGGGCCCAGGCCCATGCGCTGGCCATGGCCTTGTCGCCATGGCAGCTGGCCGTGGCCCAAGCGGGCGCAGAGCCCAGGCGCTGGCGTGACAACCCCTTCACACTGGGGGTGGCCAGCGGACAACCCCGACCCGGCACCGTGGTGCTGTGGACCCGTTTGGTGGTGGGCCCACAAGACCGCACCGACAGCGCCACCGACCCGGCGCGCGTGCTGTGCGAGGTGTTTGCCGACGAGGCCTTGCGCCAGCGCGTGTGGCACAGTGACATCACCACCGATGCCCAACGCGGCCACAGCGTGCATGCGGTGGCGAGCGGGCTGGCACCGGGGCGGCCATATTGGTACCGCTTTCGCTGCGGTGACGCGCAAAGCGCGGTGGGCCGCACCCGCACCGCGCCGCGCGGCACAGACGATGTGCGCCGCTTGCGCCTGGCCTTGGCCTCATGCCAACACTATGAGCAAGGTGAGTACGTGGCCCATGCGGACATCGCGCGCCAAGACCTGGACCTGGTGGTGTTTGTCGGCGACTACATCTACGAAAGCACCAACCCGCGCTTGGCCATCCGCAAACACACCGGTGGCGAGCCCAAAACCCTGGACGAATACCGCCAGCGTTATGCGCTGTACAAGTCAGACCCGCACTTGCAAGCCGCCCATGCGGCCCACCCCTGGTTGCTGATGTGGGACGACCACGAAGTGGTCAACGACTATGCTGCCGACCGCGATACACGCAACACGCCGCTGGAGCTGTTCATGCAGCGCAGGGCCGCCGCGTACCAGGCCTACTTTGAGCACCAGCCCTTGGCCTTGGGCCCCGACCCGAGCAGCCCGTGGGCGGCCAGCATGCGGTTGCACGACAAACTGTCTTGGGGCCGCTTGGCCGACCTGTGGACTTTGGATTGCCGCCAATACCGCAGCACCCAGGCCTGTCCCGACCCGAATCGGGGCGGTGGCCGGGTGGTGACACAGTGCGCTGAACTCGACGAACCTGCACGCACCTTGCTTGGTAGCGCCCAAGAGGCGTGGCTTTATCAGGGCCTGCGCCAGTCCACCGCGGCTTGGAAGGTGTTGGCCCAGGCCACCCAAATCAGCCCCACGGCGGTCAACACCCCACTGGGTCGCGCCACTTACACCGACGCCTGGGACGGCTATCCACAAGCGCGGCGGCGCCTGCTGCAAACCCTGGCCGATGGCAATCTGGCCGATGTGTTGACCCTGGGCGGCGATGTGCACATGAACGTGGCGGCCCATTTGCGCTTGCAGCCCAATGACGACAGCTCGCCGGTGTTGGCCAGCGAGTTTGTGGCCACCTCCATCACTTCGCGCGGTTTGGGCGAGAGCGTGCTCAATGCCGCGCGTGCGGGCAACCCCGACATTGTTTACGCCCGCGCTGATGAGCGCGGATACGCCTTGATCGACATCCAGCTGCAAGCGGCGACGTGCGAATTTCGCACCACGCCCTTCCCCGCCGGCACCCGCGCCGACCTGACCGTGCAAGCGCGGTTTCAAGTCGAACGTGGGCGTGCTGGCCCGGTCAAGCTTTGATTTTGGCCAGCGTCTGAAGGCTGGCGCGCGCCACGGCTTGGCGCAACCACTGGTGGGCGTTGGGCTGGCGCAAGCGCTTGCGCCACACCATGTCCACATGCACGGTGGGCACTTGAAACGGCAAGGGTTTGACCACCAGTTGGTCAAACACACCGGTCACACTTAAAAAGTGTTGGGGCAGCACGGTGAGCAAATTGGAGTGCGCCACCACCTGCCCGGCGGTGAAAAACTGGTTCACGGTGAGCACCACATGCCGCTCGCGCCCCAAGCTGGCCAGGGCCTCGTCAACAAACCCAAAAGGCCGACCGGAAAAACTCACCAACAAATGGCGCGCTTGGCAAAAGGTGTCCAAATCCAAGTCTTGCGCTGCCAAAGGGTGGTCTTGGCGCATCACGCACACATATTGGCCATCAAACAAGCGTTGGTGCGCCAAGGCGTGGCCACCCTCGACAGGGGTGGGTGCATTGAGTTCGGCGAGCAGGGCCGGGAAGTAGCCCACGGCCATGTCGATCAGTTCTTGCACGAGCATGGCACTGGGGTTGCGTGTGCTCAGCGGCAAGATGCGCATGGACACGCCTGGCGCTTCGCGCTCCAAAATGTCCACCAAGCCGGGCATCAGTTCGGCGGCGGTGGCGTCGGCCATGGCCAACACAAAGGTGGCATCGGCCTGGGCGGGTACGAACTCGCCGGGGTTGAGGCCCAGCTCTAGCTGAGACAAAGCAGTGCGCACCTGTGGCCACAAGGCCAGCGCATGCGGCGTGGGGCTCAGGCCTTGGCCGTCACGGCGCATCAAGTCCTCACCCAAGCTGTCGCGCAAGCGGCGCATGGCGTTGCTCACCGCCGGTTGGGTCAGCGCCAATTTGTGCGCTGCTCGGGTCAGGCTGCGCTCGGCCATCACCTCGTCAAAGATGCGCAGCAGGTTGAGGTCCAGGGTGCGGAAGTTCACTTGATTCATAATTAATATGAATGTATCACATGAGAAATCATCATTTGTTTTATGTGGGGGAATACCCTAATATCCACCCATCAGCAACACTTTTCCTGCTTTAAAACGGAGTTCACCATGACCACCTTTGTCCACATCGACTACCCCAAAACCCACCCCGGCGTGGAACGCGCCATCCGCGTGGCCAACAAATTCCAAGGCTTTGCCAAGCGCCTGACCCAAGAGCGTGGCTTGGCCGCCATGTTGCAGTGGTCGGTGGTGGCGGCTATCTTGGTGGGCGCCTTCCAAGCCATTGAAAGCTTGAGCGAAGACCATTTGATGCTGGCCTGGTTGGCCATGTGGTTGGTGGCCTTGTCGGCCCTGGCCTTTTTTGCCCGCCCCCTGCACCAACTGCGTTTGGGCCAGCGCTTGGCGGCTTGGAACCTGCGCCGCAAGCAAGCTGAGGCGGATCGCCGCTTGTGGGCCTTGGCCCAGGTCGATCCCCGCATCATGGCTGAGCTGCAAGGCGCGCTGATGCGCGGCCGGGGCTAAGTCGCTGGCGCCAAGTGTGCGCCGGCTTCGGTAAAAGCCCAAAGAAAAGGCCGTTGCTTGCAACGGCCTTTTTGTTTTCCCTGGTCCAGGGTTGCGGCTCAGGCGTGTAAGCGCTTTTCGATGGCGGCCTTGGTTTGTGGCAGCGCAGCGGGCAGCTTGTGGGCGAGTTGGCTGAACAACTCGTCGTGCAATTTGAGCTCTTCTACCCAGGCGGCTTTGTCGATGTGGGTGACGGTTTTGAATTGCTCGTGGGTGAAGTTCAGGCCGGTCCAGGTGATTTCCTCAAAGGCTGGGCTGACGCCAAACACATGATCCTGGCCCTTGGCGGTGTTCTCGATGCGGTCAATCATCCACTTGAGCACGCGCATGTTCTCGCCATAACCAGGCCAGACAAACTTGCCATCGGCCCCTTTGCGGAACCAGTTGACGCAGTAAATGGCAGGCAGCTTGGCCCCACCGGCGGCCAAGCTGGCCCCCATGTCCAGCCAGTGCTGGAAGTACTCACTCATGTTGTATCCCGTGAAGGGCAACATGGCAAACGGATCGCGCCGCACCACACCTTGTTGGCCGGCGGCAGCGGCAGTGGTTTCTGAGCCCATGGTGGCAGCCATGTACACGCCCTCGGTCCAGTTGCGGGCTTCGGTCACCAAGGGCACGGTGGTCGAGCGGCGGCCACCAAAGATGAAGGCGTCGATGGCCACACCAGCCGGGTCGTCCCAAGCGCTGTCCAGGGCGGGGTTGTTGGTCGCAGCCACAGTGAAGCGGGCGTTGGGGTGGGCGGCTTTGGCGCCCGTCTCTTTGGCAATCGCCGGTGTCCAGTCTTTGCCTTGCCAGTCGATGCAGTGGGCTGGGGCCTCGCCCATGCCTTCCCACCACACATCGCCGTCGTCGGTCAGGGCCACATTGGTGAAGATCACGTCCTTGTCCAAGCTGGCCATGCAGTTGGGGTTGGTCAAGGTGTTGGTGCCCGGGGCCACGCCAAAGTAGCCGGCCTCGGGGTTGATGGCGCGCAGGCGGCCATCAGCGCTGGGCTTGATCCAGGCGATGTCGTCACCAATGGTGGTGACCTTCCAACCCTCAAAACCAGCGGGCGGGATCAGCATGGCGAAGTTGGTTTTGCCACAGGCGCTGGGGAAGGCCGCGGCCACGTGGTACTTTTTGCCTTGGGGGTTGGTCACGCCCAAGATCAACATGTGCTCGGCCAACCAGCCGGGGTTGCCGGAGGCGCCATCCGCAGCGGCTTTGCCCATGTTGGAGGCAATGCGCAGCGCAAAGCACTTTTTGCCCAGCAGCGCATTGCCGCCGTAGCCCGAGCCATAAGACCAAATCTCGCGCGACTTGGGAAAGTGCACGATGTACTTGGTTTTGTTGCAGGGCCAGGCCACGTCTTTTTGCCCGGCCGCCAGGGGCGCACCCACGGTGTGCACGCAAGGCACAAACTCGCCATCGGTGCCGAGCACGTCGTACACGGCTTGGCCCATGCGGGTCATGATCTTCATGTTGACCGCCACATAGGGGCTGTCAGACAACTCAATGCCGATGTGGGCAATCGGGCTGCCCAAGGGGCCCATGCTGAAGGGCACCACATACAAAGTGCGTCCCGCCATGCAGCCATCAAACAAGCCATTGAGGGTGTCGCGCATCTCACCTGGGGCGATCCAGTTGTTGGTGGGGCCGGCGTCTTCTTTGCGGTCGGTGCAAATGAAGGTGCGGTCTTCCACCCGGGCCACATCGCTGGGGTCGGACTTGGCCAAAAAGGAGTTGGGTCGCTTGACCGGGTTCAGGCGCTGAAAGGTGCCGGCATCTACCAGTTGTTGGCAAAGTTGGCCGTATTCGGCCTGGCTGCCATCACACCAATGGATGGCAGCGGGTTTGCACAAGGCGGCGATTTCACCGACCCAGGCCACCAGCTTTGCGTTTTTGACAAATCCGGGCGCCTTCAAGCTCAGCCCGGGTGTGTAAGGTGCGTTCATGTGTGCTCCGTTAAAAGTTGATTCAGGTCAGCCCACCCTGTTTCTCACTCGCCAAGGCGGTGTTTTATGGGCTGAACTCAAGCAACCACTTCACCCTGGACGACGTCGCCTAGACCAAGGTGGACGCGATTCTAGGCAGGGGCTTGGGTTGATGCCTGACAGGGTCATGCAAAAAGCGCATAACCTTATGTCTGGGGCTCTTGCCCATCACACGGCGGGTGGGCCGGTGGATCGCGCCGACACAAAAAAGCCCCGACCAGCGGGGCTTTGGGACGTGCGAGGGGGTGGTCAGGCCATGAAGACAGCGATGAAGGCCAGCAGAAAAATCAGCACGCCGCCCGCAATGGGCAACACGATGGGCATCAGCGGAACAATGCTCTCCACCACATCTTGTTCTTCAGAGTGGTGGTGTTCGGTGTGGTGGTGGGGAGCAGACATGGCGTTTCCAAAGGTGTCAAAGATGCACTTATTTTAAGCCATGGCCCGCGCCGCCACCACGCGCAGCACTTCATCCCCATAGGCTTGCAGTTTTTTCTGGCCAATGCCACTGATGTCTTGCAAGGCCTCCAAGCTGCTGGGCGCCAGGTGGGCAATGGCGTGCAGCGTGGCGTCGTGAAAAATCACATAGGCGGGCAGGTTGTGGGTGCGGGCGACTTCGGCGCGCCACGCCTTGAGGGCTTGCAAGCGCGCCTGGGCTGGCGCATCAAGGGCGGGCAGGCCTGGCACGCCCTCCACACGCCGCGCTTTGCGCTCGCTGGCGCGGTCGTGGCTGTGGCGCAGGGTCACGCTGTGGTCACCTTTGAGGATGGCGCGCGATGCGTCGGTCAAATACAAGGTGTTGAAGGCTTGCGCATCCACGCCCAGCGCCTCGGTGGCCACCAGTTGGCGCATCACGCTGCGCAATTGGGCCTCGCTATAGCCTTGGCCCACGCCAAAGCAGCTCAGGTCTTGGTGACCATGCTGCAAAACCTTTTCGGTGCGTTTGCCACGCACGATGTCCATGGTGTGGGCCACACCAAACTGCATGCCTGAATGTTGGTGCACCCGGTACACCGTGGACAAAAGCATGCGGGCCGCTTCGGTGGCGTCCCAGGTGTCGGGGGGCGACAAACAGTTGTCGCAATTGCCACAGCGCAAGAGCGCTGGGCTGCCTGCGCCATCGGGCGCATAGGGCTCGCCAAAGTAGGCCAGCAGGCGAACCCGACGGCAATCGGTGGCTTCGGCCAGCGACAACAAAGCGTCCAGCTTGCCGCGCATCACCTGCTTGTGGTCTTCGCCCGCTGGGCTCTCGTCAATCATGCGACGCTGGTTCACCACGTCTTGCAGGCCATAGCACATCCATGCCTGGGCGGGCATGCCGTCGCGCCCACCGCGGCCCGTCTCTTGGTAATAGCCCTCAATGTTTTTGGGCATGTCCAGGTGCGCCACAAAGCGCACATCAGGTTTGTCGATGCCCATGCCAAAAGCGATGGTGGCCACCATCACAATGCCGTCTTCGCGCAAAAAGCGGTCTTGGTGGCGCTGCCGAATGCTCGCCTCCATCCCTGCGTGGTAAGGCAGGGCCAGCAAGCCATGTTGCACCAAGGACTGCGCCACCTCCTCCACCCGTTTGCGAGACTGGCAGTAAACAATGCCGCTGTCGCTGCCCTCGGGCCCGGTGTGCTCGCGCTGAATGAAGCGCAGCAATTGGGCCAGGGGCTCTTTCTTCTCCACAATGGTGTAACGGATGTTGGGCCGGTCAAAGCTGCTGACAAATTGGCGCGCATCCTCCAGCTGCAAGCGCTCCACAATGTCCGCACGGGTCAGGTCGTCGGCGGTGGCGGTCAGGGCCACGCGGGGCACACCCGCGAAACGCTCGTGCAAAACCGTCAGGCCTCGGTATTCAGGGCGAAAGTCGTGTCCCCACTGGCTCACGCAGTGGGCCTCGTCGATCGCAAACAAGGCCAGCAAACCGCGCTCGTGCACCTGCTCAAGCAAGGCCAAAAAGCGCGGCGTGGTGACACGCTCAGGCGCGGCATACAACAAGGTGATGTCACCTTGCAACAAGCGCTGCTCCACGGCATGGGCTTGTTCGCTGCTCAAGGTGGAGTTGAGCAAGGCCGCGCTCACCCCCAGCTCCAACAAAGCGCCCACCTGATCGTGCATCAGTGCGATCAAGGGCGAGACCACCACCGCCACACCCAAGCCAGCGCGTTGCCGCGCAATCGCCGGTATTTGGTAGCAGAGTGATTTGCCCCCGCCCGTGGGCATGAGCACCAAGGCGTCACCGCCTTGGCTCACATGGCCAATGATGTCGGCTTGGGGGCCGCGAAATTGGTTGTAGCCAAACACCTCGCGCAGCAAGGTGTGCAAGACCTGTGGAGCCAACTCAGGCCGCGTGGCTGCGCTTACATCTGCTCCCACGGCAACCCTTCATGGCGCCAGCCGTTCACGCTGGAGCGTTGAAAGCGTGCGTCCAAGTCACCCTCAAAGCCATGCACCACGTGGGACACATCGGTAAAGCCCGCCGCCTCCAGCGCCAGGCCCGCGTCAATGGTGCGCTGTCCACTGCGGCACATCAGAACCACCGGGCGGTCTTTGCCACCGGCCTCGGCCAGCACCTGCGTGCAAAACTGGGGCAGGTTCGGGGTGAACTCAGGGTATTCGTACCACGCCACATGCACCGCGCCAGGGGGCCGGCCCACATACATGGACTCAATCTCCATGCGCACGTCAATCAGCAAAGCGTGGGGGTTGGATTGCAGCAAATCCCAGGCCTGCCTGGGCAATAAATGTTTCATGGGCGGCATTTTCGCTGTTTGGCAAAACCATGTCCGCATCGGCAAGCGCGGCCGTGTTTCTACAATCGCGGCCATGAACTACACCCGCGCCCAAAACCTGCCCGATTTGCTCCAGCAACGCATTGCCATTTTGGACGGCGCCATGGGCACCATGATCCAGCGCTTCAAGCTTTCTGAAGCCCAGTACCGCGGCGCGGGCTACAGCGGCGAGGGCAACCAAGGCCAGCGTTTTGCAGACTTTCACCGCGACGTCAAAGGCAACAACGAGTTGCTCAGCCTCACCCGCCCCGACATCATCCAAGACATCCACGAGGGTTATTTGGCGTCTGGCTCCGACCTGATCGAGACCAACACCTTTGGCGCCACCACCATCGCGCAGGCCGACTACGACATGGCCGACTTAGCGGTGGAGATGAATCTCGCCTCGGCCCGCATCGCCCGTGCCGCTTGCGACAAGTTCTCCACGCCCGACAAGCCCCGCTATGCAGTGGGCGCTTTGGGCCCCACCCCCAAAACCGCCAGCATTAGCCCCGATGTGAACGACCCGGGCGCGCGCAACGTCAACTTTGAAGAGCTGCGGGCGGCCTATTACGAGCAGGTGCAGGCGCTGGTCGAAGGCGGTGTGGATGTGTTGTTGGTCGAGACCATCTTCGACACCTTGAACGCCAAAGCCGCGCTGTTTGCCATTGACGAATATTTTGACGCCAGTGGCGAGCGCCTGCCGCTCATCATCAGTGGCACCGTCACCGACGCCTCGGGGCGCATCCTCAGCGGCCAAACCGTCACCGCGTTTTGGCACAGCGTGCGACATGCCCAACCCTTGGCGGTGGGCCTGAACTGCGCCTTGGGCGCGGCCCTCATGCGCCCCTACATCCAAGAGCTGGCCAAGGTGGCGGGCGACACCTTCATCAGCTGCTACCCCAACGCTGGCCTGCCCAACCCCATGAGCGACACCGGCTTTGACGAAACGCCCGATGTCACCAGCCGCTTGCTGCACGAGTTTGCCGCCGAGGGCTTGGTGAACATCGTGGGTGGCTGCTGCGGCACCACGCCCGAACATATTGCCGCGATTGGCGAGGCGGTGTCACCGCTCAAGCCGCGCGGGGTGCATGCATGGGGTGGGTACAAGCAAGCGGCGTGAGTCTGGATCGGCCCAATAGCGGCCATGTTGGCAACGGTTTTAAGCGCTTGCAGCGCAACCGCTAAAATCTGATCATCTCAAGGAGCGTTGCAGCTTCCCACGAAGCCAGGCTTGAGATGATTCTTCGCAACGACGCTCGCCTGTACTGCCCTTTCAGGTGAGCCCATGACGACCCCAAACACCGCTGTTCCCCCCATGAAGCTTTCGGGCTTAGAGCCTGTTCGCATTGGCGTCACAGCCACTGATGACGGCACAGGCTCGCAGCCGAAAGCCACGTTTGTGAACATCGGCGAGCGCACCAACGTCACCGGCTCCAAAGCCTTTGCCCGCATGATCTTGAACGGCGAGTACGAGCAGGCCTTGGCCGTTGCGCGTCAGCAGGTGGAAAACGGGGCGCAAATCATCGACATCAACATGGACGAGGCCATGCTCGACAGCTTGGCGGCCATGGTGCGCTTCTTGAACCTGATCGCATCTGAGCCCGACATCGCCCGTGTGCCCATCATGATCGACAGCTCCAAGTGGTCGGTCATCGAAGCCGGGCTGCGTTGCATCCAGGGCAAGGGCATCGTCAACTCCATCAGCATGAAAGAGGGCTTGGACGAGTTCAAACGTCAAGCCAAGCTGATCAAGCGCTATGGCGCGGCGGCCGTGGTGATGGCGTTTGACGAGAAAGGCCAGGCCGACACCTACCAACGCAAGGTGGAAATTTGCGAACGCGCTTACCGCGTGTTGGTCGACGAAGTGGGCTTTGCGCCGGAGGACATCATCTTCGACCCGAATATTTTTGCCATTGCCACCGGCATTGAAGAGCACGACAACTACGCGGTGGACTTTATCAACGCCACCCGCTGGATCAAAGAAAACCTGCCCGGCGCGAAGGTGAGTGGCGGTGTGTCCAACGTCTCGTTCAGCTTCCGTGGCAACGACCCGGTGCGCGAAGCCA
>CAMDJU010000022.1 GCA_945900695.1 Bordetella parapertussis
CCAATTTCACCCAAGGCCGAGGCTTGCTCCAGCACGGTGACGCGAAAGCCTTTTTGCAACAGGGCCAGGGCTGCGCTCAGTCCACCCAAGCCGGCACCAATGATGCAGATGTTCATTGGTCAATGCGGGGCTTGAGACAAGGCTGCGCCATCGCCAAGGGTGCTCCCAGCACCCAGGCCAACGCAGGCCATGAACCAGCCCACATCCGTGCTGAAGCTGTGGTGATGGGTTTCATCGGGTCATTCCAATTTGATGTTGGCTTTTTGGATCGTGGCCTTCCAGACACGGATCTCATCGTCCACACGGCGTGTTTGCTCTGCAGGCGTCGATGTGACCGCGCGGGCACCCTGGGCGATGAAAGAGTCGCGCAAGCGGGGCTTCTCGGCGGCCTTGGCGATTTCTTGGTTCAGGCGCTGCAACACCGCAGCGGGTGTGCCTGCGGGTGCAGCCACACCCCACCAGTAAGACATGTTGTAGTCACCAAAGCCCTGTTCGGCGAAGGTTGGCACCTGCGGCAGCAAAGCGCTGCGCTCTTTGCCCGAGACGCCAAAACCTTGTACGCGTCCACTGCGCACATGCGGCATGCCGCTGGCCAAACTGGCAATGGTGATGTCGAGCCGCCCCGCGATCACCTCGGCAATGGCAGCGGCCACCCCCTTGTAAGGCACATGGGTCATCTTGGTGCCCGTCACGCTCAAAAACAACTCGGTGGCCAAATGCGCCGATGAGCCCTGCCCGCCAGAGCCGAACATGAAATCCATCGGTTTGGCGCGCGCTGCGTCCACCAACTGCGTTACTGTTTTGGCAGGCAATTCTGCGCGAGCGATCATGATCGATGGGGACTCGGCAATGGCGCTGATCTGGGAAAAATCTTTTTGCGGGTCAAAGGGCAAGCGCGGGTACAAACCAGCGGCCATGACAAACGAGTTGTCGGTCAGCAGCAGGGTGTGGCCATCGGGGGCAGACTTGGCCACCGCATCGGCGCCAATGGTGCCGCCCGCACCGCCCTTGTTTTCGACGACCACCTGTTGGCCCAATTGTTCTGACAGCTCAACGGCCAAGGCCCGCGCGGACAAATCGGTGAACGAACCCGGCGCAAAGGGCACGACGATGCGCAAAGTCTTGGTCGGCCAGTTGGACTGGGCTTGGGCCCATGGCATCAGCCCGCAGGCCAGTGCCGACAAAGTCAGTTGAAAAAAGTGGCGCTTGAGATTCATAAAAGGTCCTATCAAAACAAAAAAATCGACGGGCTGCGCATCATGCCAGAAGCAGTCGGCGCCAATCTTGGCGCAGGGCCTCACGCGCCTGGGGCTCCAGCCAAGGCGCAAAACCGTCGTCGATCGGCAGCGGCTCCACCACCATGGCCGGCAATCCATCGCTTTGGCCAAGGTCCTGCAAAGGGAACAAGCCATCTTGGCGCATGCAGTCTTGACCCGCGGGGGAGAGTAAAAAATCCACAAAGCAAGCCGCCTGCTCTGGATGCGGCGCACTTTTCGGAATCAAAGCCACCCGCGAGACACCCAATCGAGGCGTGGGGCTGGTGCAAACTGCCAACTGAGGGTGGGCCACCACAGCGCGGGCCGCAAAAGCGCCCAACACCGGGAAGGCCAGCACTGCGCGCTGGGCCACCAAAGCCTGCACCAACGGCGGATTGGACCCGTGGCCTTGCACCCCAAGGTCTGCTGCCAAACGGATAAAGCGCTCAAAGCTGTCGCCTTGCGCACGGGCCACCAGCATGGCCAAAAAACCCATGCCATTGGTTTCGATGTCCAAACAAGCCATGCGCTGGCGCAGCAAGTCTGGTCGCTGCTGCATCAAGTCAGCCAACTCCTTCAATGTGCTGATCCCATCTTGCGGGCCCAAATACTGGGTGTGGCGCAAACCCACCAAGGGCTCCAGCGTGGTGCAAAACGCCAAGTCTTGGTAGCGCGCCCAGTTGGGCAAGGCATGGGCATGGGCACTGCGGTGGGGCCTGGCATGCCCCAAGCGCACCAAGTCCATTTGCAAATCCATGGCCGAGCTCCAGATCACATCGGGCAGCCCTTCGCCGCGCTGGTGCAAGCCCAAATAGTGGGTGTGCAAGTCGGTGCTGACGCCATCGACAAATTGCAAACTCACCCCGGGTTGGGCCTTGGCAAATCCTGCCAACAACGAGTGGCAAAAGGGCTTGAATGCCGCCGAATAAACCACCAAATTGGCAGCGGGGTCGTGGGGAACGGGGCCTGGGGTTTGCATGTGCCAATGGTGATGAAGCTGTCTCCCATCCTACCCTGTGCGCGGGTTTAAGGGGTTCATTTGCCCTCTGAAATCTGCTATCTTGGGTGATCTTGAAAAATCCTTAGGCGACGCGCATGAACCCCGAAGCTTCCCCCACCCACCCAGGTCCCTTGAGTGGGCTGCGCGTCATTGAACTGGGACAGATTTTGGCGGGTCCCTTTGCCGGGGCCATCTTTGCTGACCTGGGTGCCGAGGTGCTCAAAATCGAGCGCGTGGATGGCGGCGACGATGGTCGGCGCATGGGCCCCGTGTTTCGCGGAGGAGACGCGCTGAACTTTCATTTGTTCAACCGCGGTAAAAAATCCTTGGCCCTGGACCTGAAAAGCGAAGCGGGATTGGCCGCGTTTGAGCGCTTGGTGGCCAGTGCCGACATCTTGATTCACAACCTGCGTCCGGGCGTGACCCACGACATGGGCATCGACGGGACCAGCCTGTGCCAACGCCATCCCCGCTTGATTTACGGTGAGATATCGGCTTTTGGCCACACCGGCCCGATGCAATTTCGCCCTGGCTACGAGCCTTTGTTGCAAGCCTTCAGTGGCTTGTCCAGCACCAACGGCGGACCCGACGACCCGCCCATGCGCTTGGGGGCATCGGTGGTGGACCAAGGCACGGGGATGTGGGTGGTGATTGGCACCCTGGCCATGCTGCAGCAGCGCCACCTGACGGGGCGTGGCGGGGTGCTGCACTCGTCGTTGCTAGAGACCGCCCTGACCTGGAACGCGCAAAAGTCCGAGGCGCTGATCCACGAAGGGCGTGAACCCATGCGCCACGCCTCGGGGCACAGCGGCTTTGTGCCCTATGAAGCCTTTGACACGCTCGATGGACCCTTGCTGATTTGCTGCGGCAACGACCGCTTGTTTGCCAAACTGGCTGAAGTGGTGGGCCATGCCACATGGGCTGAGGATGTGCGCTTTGCCACCAACCGCGCGCGCCTTGCCCACAAAGACCTGCTGCTGGAGAACTTGCGCGTCGTTCTGCGCACGCAATCGCGGGACCACTGGCAAGCGCAATTTTTGGCGGTGGGCGTGCCCTGTTCACCCGTGCACACCGTGGCCGAGGCCTTGGCACAAGCGCAGGTGCAAGCCCTGGGCCTGCGCGTGCCCGTGCCGGGTCAAGGCTACGACTTGCATGGCCTGCCCTTGCTGTTTGATGGCCAGCGGCTGCCTTTGGGCGGGCCAGTGCCCCACTTGGGACAGCACAACAACGAATTTCAACTGCCCCCCACGGAGCCCGAGCATGGCTGACTTTCCTTCGCACATCCACACCCATGAAGCGGGCCCGCTCGAGGGTTTTCAAATCGAGCCCGAACAAGCACCCAACCCCCATTGAATTTGCAAGGAGAGCCCTGATGAGCGAAATGACCTTTGATGCCTTCACAGCCCAATCGCTGGATGAGGGCTTTGATGAAGTGCTGGTGCGGGAGTGGCCCGCCGATGTGGTCCTGGACACCCACACCCATCCCTTTGATGCCAGTGTGCATGTGGTGCGCGGGAACTACAGCCTCACTGTGGGCGACCAGGTGCGCCAATTGCAAGCTGGCGACAGCTTTCGTCTGGCGCGCAACGTGCCCCATGCGGAGCACTATGGGCCCGAAGGCGCCACCATTTGGGTGGCCCGCGCCAACTGAGGTGCCATCACCCAGGCACTGCTCGCCGGGTTAAAACAAAAAAATAAAAATCAGCACCAACTGGGTGGCGTAGATGATGATCAAGCAAAGCTTGTACAAGTCTTTCAGCGACTCGATGGCGAAAACCATTTTTTTGTCCACATACCAGTAGGCCACACCGCACACCAACGTGACGGCCACAAAGATCAAGCCAATGATGGACATTTGAAGGTCAAAAAGGTTTTGATCGCCTCAAGCCGAGCGTCATTGCTGCAAGGTGAACGCATTCTTTTGAAAGACCACAAGTCAATGCGTCACCAAAAGCAGCAGGACGTCATCATTTGCGATGCAGGTTTAATCCAAAATATGAATCGGCAAGGTGGGCACTTGCAGCACATGGGGGGCAACGATGGTGTTGGTCAACACACCCAAGCCGATGACCTCCAACTCCATCACATCTCCATGCTTGAGGAAGCGGCCCAACTCATTGCCGCACCCGCCACCCACGGTGCCAGAGCCAATCACCTCGCCGGCATAAAAAGTTTCTGAGTCAGAGGCGTGGCTGATGATGGCGGCAAAACTGTGCTGCATCTCCGCGCTGCTGCCGCGCGACCACTCTTGGCCATTGACCCGGGCGATCATGGTCAAGGCCTGGGGGTCGGGCACCTCGTCAGCTGTGACCAACCACGGTCCCAAGGCATTGCCGGTGTCAAAGTCTTTGCCTTTGGATGGGCCCAGTCCGGTTTGCATTTCGATGTACTGGGCATCGCGGGCCGAAAAATCATTGAACACCATGTAACCAAAAACATAGCTGAGCGCTTGGTCAATGGGCACGTTTTTACCCGACCGGTTGGTAACGATGGCGACCTCCAACTCATAGTCAATCACCTGGGAATAGGCGGGCCACTCCACAGGCGAGTCGGTGCCCACGATGCTGAACACATTGCCTTTGTAATACACCGGCTTTTTGTACCAAGCGCTGGCCAACTGCACCGATGCAGGGTCCAGGCGTTCTTTGCCTTGACCAAACAAATAGCGGTTGGCACGTGATTGGCGCACGTGTTTTTCAAAGGCCAGGCAGTCGCGCAATCGGCGCGGTCTGGGCAGGGGGGCCATCAGTGTCACGCTCGACAGCGGGTGCACATGTGCGGCCTTTTGGGCCAAAGCACGGGCTGCGTCCAAGCCCGCGGGGCCAGCGTCGATCAATGCCAGCATGTCGCGGCAAGCGCCTGCAGGATCGGCAGCGGTCAGGTCAATCACCGAGGCCAGGTTTGCGCTCATGCAGCCCACATGTTCGGCCCCTTGGGGCGTGCGGAAGGTCACCAATTTCATGGGTCAGTCTTTCTGTGAAAAGAGGAAGGATAAATGGGATTTACTGCACATTGAGCACAATGGTTTCGGAGAGTTTTTGGTACTTGCGTTGATCGTCCGCCACCATGGCGACAAAGTCAGCCGGGCTGCCGCCAATGGTTTCGTAACCAATGTTTTCCAAAGCCGCTTTGACATCGGGCAAAGCCAAGGTCTTGTTCATTTCGGCATTGATGCGCTGGGCGATGCTGGCGGGTAAGCCGGCGGGGCCAAAAATGCCAATCCATTGATCGGGGATGGCAAAACCCGGCACACCGGCTTGGGCCACCGTGGGGATGTCCAAGGCAGCCTTGGAGCGGCGCCCTTCCACAATTCCCAGCGCCCGCAATCGACCCGTTTTGATGTGCTGCAAGGTATCGGCCAACACAAAAATACCCACCTGGATCTGCCCACCGAGCAAGTCATTCATGGCGGGGCCGCCGCCTTTGTAGGGCACCGGCACCATGTCAATGCCGGTGGTGAACTTGAGCAAGTCACCGGCCAATTCTTGGGCCGATCCCGATGCAGCCACCCCATATGAGAGCTTGCCCGGGTTTTTCTTGGCGTAGGCAATCAACTCATTCAAGTTTTGCACCGGCAAGGACGGGTGCACCACGATGCAGCGGTTGTTGTAGGCGGCAGCAATGATGGGGGTGAAGTCTTTGACCGCGTCGTAAGGCATTTTTTTATTAAAGAATGGCACGGTCAAGTGAGAGGCGGGGTTGAGCAACAAGGTGTATCCATCCGGTGCCGCTTTGGCCACATGATCCGTGCCAATCACCGAGTTGCCGCCAGCCCGGTTGTCGATCACCACCGGCTGGCCCATGAAGCCAGAGAGCTTTTGCGCCACGATGCGCGCAAAGGCATCGGTGGCACCACCGGCTTGATAGGCCACCACCAATTTGATGGGTCGTTGCGGGTAATTTTGGGCTTGGGCCATGATGGGAAAGATCAGGCACAGCAGGGTCAGCTTGAAAAAATTCATTTCACCAGTTTCTTTAAAAGTTGCAGCACCTTTTGATGGGACTGTTGCTCAATGTCATCGTTACCCATTTGCAAGCTTTGTGCCGCCACCACCGCTTGTGCTGCAGCACGGCCAAAGGCTTGCAAGGCATCGTGCGATGCACCCTGCGCTTCGGGGGCCACACTCAAAACGTACTCGTGGGCATAGGTTCTGGTTTTGCCGTCCCACAGCATGGGCTGGGGCAAAGCGGCGGCATCACCTTGCATATTCGCTTGGATGGCTTTGGCCAACAAACGCCGAAACATCACCACCCCCCGATCGGTGGTGCCCAAGTGTTCGGCGCGCCGATTGGCCACTTGGCCTTGGCTGGCCACTGCGTCATAGTCACCCGGTTCGCGTTGTCTGTCTTTGTAAGGGCGTTCGTCGGTTTGCCCAATCAGGCCGGCTTTGTCCACACCCAAATCATCGGGTATCAAATTTCCATAGGGCTTGTACTTGGGGCTGAAGTGCACATAGCCAATGTAGTGGCAGTTGAAGTCGTCTATCGGGGTGACCCAGCGCGTGCGGCCGCAACCAATGCGAAAGCTGTCTTCAGCGGCCTTGTTGCTCGACCCCGTGAATTGACCGATGTTGGGCATGATGATGTCGCTGGCACGCACAAACACCCGGCCATTGACCAAGCGGGTGGCCATGGATAAAAAGCCCATCGGTGTGTCGACAAAATCCAGCGCCGGCAGCACCTTGAAGGCGTCTGAAAACTGGCTGCTCACAATCGCATGCAAGAACACGTTGTGGATGGGGTCGCAAGCGTTTTCCACCACCTGCAACCAATTGCACGGCATGGGGAAGCGAAATGGCACCGGTTGGTTGCCCTCGTCTTTGGCAAAGGTGTCGAGCACGGGCAACTCTGGCATGTGCTCGGGCGGGCCCATGTAGGCAAACAACAGGCCATGCAGTTCGCGCACCGGGTAGGCACCTTGTTTGAAGTTGTGTTTAATTTTGCTGCTGGCAGGCTCGGCTGGGGTTTCCAAAATCGTGCCGTCGATGTCAAACTTCCAGCCGTGGTAACAGCATTGAATGCCTTGGTCAGCGGGAATGCCAAACTCCAAAGAGGTGCCACGGTGCAAACAGTGCTTGTGCAACAAGCCAATGCGTTGGGACCGATCGCGAAACACCACCAGGTCTTCACCCATCAAGCGCAGGGCCACTGGCAAGTCTTGCAACTCACTGGCCAGCATGAAGGGGTGCCAGTAGCGGCGCAGGTATTGACCCCCCGGTGCCTGGGGCCCAACGGCGGTTAAGAAATCATCGCCGTTGATGTCTGTCGCTGTTGGCGACACGGGCTGGGACATGGCGGGGCACTTTCAAAGGCTGGCTGATCTGTGCGCGATGGTGGTCCAGGGACGCTCGCCTGTCAATGCAAGGAATCCCCTCCTTTTGAATGTCGCTTATAGAAGAGAGCAGCTTCAACCCTGGGCCTTGGCGTATATTTCACAAGGCTTGGGTCTGTTCACCATGACACAGCCGCTCGCCACCGGCGCGGCCCATCCACACCGGTCCAGCCAACCTGGCCCAGTTGCTTTTCAAACCATTCGGAGACTTTTATGCAAGTTTTTCACGCTCGCCAAGCCGGCGTCCCTTCGGAGTCGCGCACAGGTTCTGCCACCTGCACCGGCACGGTGTGGGGCGACCCCATCATGCCCACCACCGACAACGTGACCATCAACAACGTGTTTTTCGCCCCTGGTGGTCGCACCCACTGGCACCAGCATGAGCAAGGCCAAATGCTCAATGTGATTGCCGGCAGCGGTTGGATTTGTTTGGACGGCAAACCTCCCCAACGCATCCGCACAGGGGATATTGTGTGGATTGCTCCCCACGAACGCCACTGGCATGGTGCTGACCATGGCAGCTACATGCTGCACACCGCCACATCCATCGGCAAAACCGATTGGGGCAGCGCCGTCACCGACGACCAATACCCGGCCGCCTGAACCGCGGCATCGCCAGTCTGCCCAGTGCGACATGGTGAGGGACAGTTGCGATTTTTGGTGCCCCACACAGCCGGGCTGGTGGCTGCTAACCCAGGCGTTTTTGACATGACCACAGGTATTTCCATGACCCGCCAAGGGCACGTCGCGTGGGTGGTGCTCGACGACCCCGAGCGCGACAACCGGCTGAGCGAAGAAGTGCTCAGCCAGCTTTATGCCTACACCCAAGAGCTGGCGCAAGACGCATCGGTGCGCGTGGTGGTCATCCACGGCAGCGGCGAGGCGTTTTTCTCGCACGGCATCTTGACCCCCCAAATCAAACAGACCATCGGCAAGCACAAGACGCTGGAGTTGGTGGCCTTGGCCAACCGCACCTTTGACGCGGTGGAGGCTTTGCCGCAAATTGTGATCGCCGGCATCAACGGCGCCATCCGGGCAGGGGCTTGTGAATTGGCGCTGGTGGGTGACATCCGCCTCATGGCCGCACACGCCACCTGGCAATTCCCCGAGGCCCAATGGGGCGGCTTTCCGGGGGCTGGTGCCCCAGTGCGACTGCCCATGATGGTCGGCATGGCCCACACGCTCGAGATGGTGGCTTTGTCCAAAATCTATACCGCTCCAGAGCTGCACCACATGGGCTTGGTGAGCCAAGTGGTAGAGGGGACACAACTGCTGCCTGCGCTGCGCACTTTGGCCGAGCAATACGCGCAAGTGGGCCCATTGGCCAGCTTGGGCGCCAAAGCCGTGGCCCGCACCCGCATGTCCCAAGGCTTTGGCGCGGCACGCTTGCTTTCAGACCATTTGCGCCGCAGCTTCGAGTTCACCCACGATGCCGATGAAGGCATGCAAGCCCACATGAGCGGGCGCAAGCCTGATTTCACGGGACAGTGATGTGCTGCACGATGGGTGCGCCCTTGGTTTGACGCGCCACATCCCTTGAAAACACATTAAAAATCAAATGGGATTTTTTATGAATTACGCCGCAAATATGTGTTTATCATTTTCATGGCCTTCATATAAGCCCATCAAGATGGCTGTTCAAGGCCAATAATGGTTGGTATTGGCACCCATCCCGATGCCATGCGTTGCTGGATGATTGCAACATGGACCGGTGGCCCGTTCACTGAAACATGTGGCCTGTCATTCACTGCATACCCCAACCCAAAGGAAGCGCATCATGAACAAAGCCCCAAACAAAGAGTCGTTTTCCTTTTCTTCCCCAATCGCCGTGGTCACCGGTGCACAACAAGGCATTGGTTTGGCCATCGCTGTGGCATTGGCCCAAGCCGGGGCCCACATCGTTGCCAATTACCTGGATGAGGACGCCGCCGCCAGCGGCATGCAAACCTTGTCCGACATGGGCGCGCGGGTCACCTGGGTCAAGGCCGACTTGTCCCAAACCGCGCAAATCGCGCATTTGTTTGCCCAAGCCGATGACCTGGGAGGCGTGGATATATTGGTCAACAACGCAGCCATTTTTCCGCGTGCTGATTTCCTCGAACTCACCGAAGCGATGTGGGATCAAACCTTGGCGGTGAACCTCAAAGCACCGTTTTTATGCACCCAACAAGCAGCGCGGCGCATGATCGCGCAAGGTCGGGGCGGCAGCATCATCAACATCACCTCGGGCGCCGCATTTCGCAGCTCGCCCCGCGCGGCCCATTACGTCTCCAGCAAAGCGGGCTTGGTGGGCCTCACCCGTGCCAGCGCCATGGCACTGGCGCCCCACCAAATTCGGGTCAATGCGGTGGCACCCGGCATCACCGACACCGCCCAACCGCGCGAGGGCATGAGCGAAGACGAAATCCATGCGTCCGCTGGTCAGGTGCCCTTGGGCCGAATTGCCAGCGCCAGCGACATTGCGCCCATTGTTCAATTCCTGGCCAGCGCAGGCGCGGCGCATGTCACTGGACAAACCTGGCATGTCAATGGCGGGCAATACTTGGCTTGAGCGGCCACCAACAACCAGCGATGGGATTTATTTGGCAGGCAAGCGGATGATGGCCAGGTCCGTGCCCACCACCACATTGCCGCTATAGCCTGACCGAGTGGCAATCGCTGCCTTACTGTCTCATCGCCTAAAAAATGATGGACCCTTGCATGAGCCATCGTTCACGCTGGGGAAGCAACGCGCTGTAGCAAGGCTTGAACCACAGAGCTGTTGCTGGTCACCACCGGAACCCCAAAAGTTTGCTCCAGCAATTCTTTGGCCTCGTAGGATCTGAAGTTGGTACAAGAGACAAAAAGACCATCAAAGACCACACCCGACAATTTGGACTTGGCAAAGGCCACAATTTCCTCGGGCGTGGGATCAGCCAAGGCCACATTGTGGGTGATGCCCATGCCCCAAGCACCCACCACAGTGACCTCTTTTTCCACGGCTTTGGCCACAGACTGCGTCAAGTCTTCGTTATAAGGCGTGATGATGGCGACCCGCTTGAAGTTGGCCTGTGCCAAAGCTTGGGCGACGGTCGATATCACCCCAATGGCTTCACACTGGGCCAGGGAGCCTAGTTTTTGGCACACCTGCGCGTCATATTCCATCCCGAAGAGTGAGCCCGCCGAGGTGCATCCAAACACCAGCACATCGGGCTCTAGCGTGCCCAGGTCACTGGCAGCCTTTGGCGCGAAGTCTTCAATCATTCGGATTTCTTGCTCGCGCGTTGTTTCGGTTAAAAACATGCGCCCCGTGTGAACCGTGAACTGATCTTTGGGCAAGGCCCGGTGCAGATCGTTTTCCATCACAGTGTTCGACGATGGGACCAGCAATGCCACGCGCAATGGCCGAAGCGGGTGTTTTTGTGTTGACGTGTTCATGATTTCCTTTGAGTTGATGGGCCCCAAGCTCCGCCCCCGGCTGTGACCATGACGAGCTTGTCACCGCGTTTCAAGCGATGCGGCCCACTTTTTGAATCCAATGGGCGCTCACACCCCTCGCTGACCAAAGTAAAACTGGCCAAGCCCCCATCGCCACCACCGGCCACGCCTCGCGCAGGTGTGATCGTGCGCTCTCCCAGCACGGAGGTTTGCACGCCATCGGTCAGCACCTCAATGACTTTCCTGACACCGCCGCCGCCAGGGTACTTTCCTTGGCCGGCCAAGTGTCGGGCAATGGCGTATTCATGAAACAAGACCGGCAAAGCGGCCTCGACACCCTCGATGGGCAAATTCATGGTGTTGCCCATGTGGACGCGCAACCCACTGGGCCCCGCATTGCTGGCGGTGCCCCCCATGCCACCCCCGATCGTTTCATAGTGGACAAACGATTTTTGATGGGTGGGGTCAGTGCCCCCCAAGGTGTAAACACACGCCGAACCATAGCCACCCGCAGACACCTTTTCCGGGTAAGCCTTGGCCAACGCCCCCATCAAAATATCGACCAACCGATTGGCCGTTTCAGTGTTGGCCGCGACAACCGGAAAGGGATAGTTGGCGTGAACAATGGTGCCAGGTTCGGTGATGACTTCGACATTGGCATAAACACCCGCATTGGGCGCAATTTGACCACCCACAAAACTCAATAAGGTGTAATAAATCGCGGCGCAGGTCACTGGCAGCGGTGCATTGATCGGGCCGCGAACACAGGGCGCAGAGCCGGTGAAATCAAACTTCAAATGCGCACCCGTTTTGGTGATTCGCACCTTGATGATCGGCGCTGCGTTGGGGTCTATGCCATCGCCGTCCAATGACTCTTCATTGGAAACATCCGCGTCGGGCAAATTCAACAACTGGGCGGCCACCCGTTTTTGGCTGTATTCAATGGTGTCGCGCATGACGGTGTCAATGGTCTCCCCACTGTAGCGATGGCAAAGCTCCAACATGCGCTCTGTGGCCCGCTGATGCCCGGCTCGGGCGGCCTGGAAGTCACCCATGCGGTCTTGCGGCACCCGCACGTTAGCCAAAATCAATCGCAACACATCCTCACGGACCACGCCCTGCTCAATGATCTTCAATGGCGGAATGCGCAAACCTTCTTTGATGATTTCATCGCAAACGCTGGAGCTGCCAGGCGCAATACCGCCAATGTCTGGCCAATGGATACGGCTCAACACAAAGCCCATCAATCTTTTGGCGAAGAAGACTGGGGTCAAGAGCGAAACATCTGGCAAATGGGTGCCGCCGGCATAAGGGTCGTTCAAGATAACTCCATCACCTTCGCGCCACGTCGCCAATGCAAATGCCTCCAATGCAAAACGCCCCGTGAAACTGGCTGCCCCCAAATGAACTGGGATGTCCACGCCTTGGGCGATGACACGCGCCTGGGTATCGAGCAGCACACAAGACAAATCCGCAGAGAGGCTGAGCAATGGCGAAAAAGAAGTGCGCATGATGACGCTCTTCATTTCGTCGCAGATGGCGTAAAAACCGCTTTTGACGACTTCAAAAGTCACCGGATCCGCCTCCAATAAGCTGCTCGCTGCAGGGGCAGTTTGTTTGGATGGGGGCACAGCATGCAAAGCAATTTGCATACTGCCATTCGCGTGGATGGTGATGGGCTGCGCCGAATCGATCCAAACGGTTGAACCGGCGTGCTCTATCAACGCGGGCCCGGACAACTGCGCGCCCCTGCAATCGATCAATCGATGGACCGGCAAGGATGTTTGGCTTCCATCGGCTGACAAATAATTTTGCAGGCGGTGCGGGGGCACATCTTGCAAAGACACACCTGGGGGGTGTGGTGTTTGGCGTGGTTCACGCAAAACAGCCATGGCGGTCCATCGGACATTGACCAGTTGAACTTTCAAATTCGGCAAATCAATGCCAAACGCGTGCTGATATGCCGCTCGAAACCTGGCTTCGATTTCATCGCAGCCAGGTAAGGCTTCAGACGCTGGCCCCAGTCCAATATTGAGTTCGAACAATTGCCCCACAAAACGCAAATCAGCGCTTCGCTCTGACTTGACGGTGCGGGGGTCTACCGGTTCATTGGCCATCAAAGAGCGCGCCCGCTCACCCAAGGTGTTGCACACTTTGACCAACGCCTGTGGGTCAAGTTGGGCCACTGGGCCCAGCAAGGTCTGGCTCAAATCGTGGCGAATCTCACCCATCGTGGCACCCAATGCCGAGAACATGCCCGGCAAAGGCGGGATGATCACTTCTTTGGCGCCAGCTTGCAAACCAATGGCGCAGGCATGCAGTGGGCCCGCGCCACCAGAGGCAAATATCGAGAACTCTCGGGGATCAAGGCCGCGCCTGACGGTGCTGATGCGGACCATCTCGGTCATATTGGCCACCGCAATTTCGATGATGGCATGTGCGGCACGCGCCAATGACCACCCCATGGGCTGAGCGATATGGGTTTCGATGGCCTTGACCGCCAGATCGCGTGAAAAAGCCACCCCCGAGTCCTTGAACGCCTCTTGAGAAAGGGTACCGATCACGGCATGTGCATCGGTCGCTGTGGGGCGTTGCCCGCCCAGGCCGTAGCATGCAGGTCCTGGGGCGGCACCGGCACTTTCCGGCCCCACTTTCAAAACACCGCCATCGTCAATCCAGGCGATGCTGCCGCCCCCGGCACCAATTTCAACAATGTCCAGGACCGCACTGCGAATGGGGTATCCCCCCACATTGGCCCCGTCCACCAGCTGGTCAGCCAAAAATTCGTCCACCACTTTGGCCCGTCCGCCCTGGATCACGCCGACTTTGGCCGTGGTCCCCCCCATGTCAAAGGCAATCACGTTGTCACGCCACATTTCTTTGGCATGCGCCAGCGTTGAAATGATCCCAGCAGCAGGACCCGATTCAATCAAATGAACCGGGTACCGAGAGGCGTTTTCGGTCGATGTCAAACCCCCATTGGACTTGACAATCATCAAGGCCCCAAGCCCCAATCTTTGGGCCTCTAAGGCAATCTTGTCGATGTAACTTTGGACGCCAGGGCCAATATAGGCATTGACCACTGCCGTGCTGGTTCTTTCATATTCTTTGATTTCTGGACAAACATCGCTGGACACAGAGATAAACAAGTCAGGGCAAGCCTGTTGCAAAGCCTGCGCCAAAATTTTTTCGTGCGCGTCGTTCGCGTAAGCGTGCAATAGAGCTATTGCCACCGCTTGCGCTCCGGACGCCATGACTTGCGAAACCAGTTGATCCACATTCGATATGGCTTCGCGCACCTGACCGCGTGCATCACAACGTTCGTTCACCGCAAAGCGCATGTCTGCGTCCACCAAGGGTGGAGAAATTTTCACATTCAGGTCATACAAGGTTGGCCTGTTTTGTCGGCGCAATTCAATCACATCGGTAAACCCTTTGGTGGCCAGCAATGCCGTTTTGGCCCCCCGGTGTTGAATCAATATGTTGGTGCCGATGGTCGTGCCATGGCACACCATGGCTTCGTTGAGTGGGTATGTGCGATGAATGCGGTGAAATGCCTCAATCACCGCGACCGAAGGATCCATCGGGGTCGATGGCAATTTGAAGGCTTCAAGAATCGCACCGTCCGAAGCAGAGGTGACCACCGCATCGGTGAATGTGCCGCCAACATCAATGCCGATCAGAAAACGATGTGACTGGCTTGGCATGTTGGTCGATGGATTCAATGGCCTTGAATGTCCAACAGCGCATTCACAAACCTGTCCATGTGCTCTTGGAGATTGACATCAACCCGCAAATATCTGCTGCCTAGACCGGGGATGTCAGAGCCATCTTTGACGATAACGCCCCGCTTGAGCAGCTCATTGAACACCCGTGTTGAGTCCAGTCGCGGCTCCCGTATTTCGGTCAAGAAAAAGTTGGCACCGGACCCAGGCACCATGCGAAAAGCAGCCAATCCTTGCATGCGTTGGGCCACATAGGCGCGCATTTCGACGACGGTTTTGACGGCGCGCGCCACGTGCGCGTCGTCGTCCATGCCTGCGATTCCGCCAGCAATTTGCATTTGGCCCATGTTCCATGTGGGTTTGATGTGGCGCATGGGCAAAATCAAGTCGCGGTTGGCAGATATGCCAAAGCCCACGCGCAATCCCGCCAGGCCATAAGCTTTTGAGAGGGTTCGAAGCACCAACAAGTTGGGAAACCTGTGCAGTAGCCCGATGCCATACGGGTTTTCTGTGTAATGCACATAGGCTTCGTCCAAAGCCACCAAGGTCTCGGGCGGAGCGGCTTCACAGACCCGGATCACATCTTGTTCAGACACCATGCGACCGCTGGGATTGTGCGGATTGGTCAGAAAAGCAATTTTGGGTCTGTGCTTTTTCAGCGCGTCAATGTATTGATCCATCACCGGATCAAAGTCAGCACCCATGTCCACAAAAATTGGTTTTCGGCCTTCACAGTTGGAATAAATTCGATAAAGGGGAAAACACGGGTTGTGCATCAGCACGGCCTCGTCGGGGCCGGCAAAAGCGCGAATCAACATCGAAATCACTTCCGTTTCACCCGATCCACAAACCACATTCTCAGGATCGATGCCAAATTTAGTGCCGATGGCCAAGCGCAATTTGGCTGCTGTCCAGTCTGGGTACAAAGAAATTTTCTCGGACGCCTCTCGAACGGCCAACAGTGCTTTGGGGGAAGGGCCGTGCGGGTTTTCTGCTGACCCCAGCTTGGAAATGGCATTGAGCGCAATTCCATACTTTTCTGCGACATGCTCAGCAGATAAACCCGGCACGTAGATCTCGCCTGTCGAGAGCGCTGGGTAGCTGGGCTGAATCATGAATCTGCTCCTACAAATGGTTTTTTTGAATGTACTATGAAACCCATTTTTTCTCGCCCTGCGCCTTCACCTATGCGCTCACGCACCTGCGACCTTCGGTTTTAACCCAGCTGGCCGCCCAGAAACATTGATCAATACCGAGGCCATCACCTCGTCCAAGCCGCTCGCTCACATTGATGCAGGCCATGAAAGGTGCACCAAGTCCCGCGGCTCACAGCACCAGCACTCGAAACAAACCTGCATATAAATAGTTGTTTATATTCATGAGCTTAACGGTATTTTTATGCCATCAAGCCAACGATCCGTGGACGCCGAAAAGATGCATTCACCCATTCAGTCTGGATCTTTTTTCGAGCACCGGCCTTGAAAGCGCAGCAAAAGCCCTTATCATTAGCACTCGCAGGGAATGAGTGCTAACAACACCCGCCCTTCGTTCAGTTAATGGCCGTCAACACATTTAAATGTGTATGGCGTCTGTGGCTCAAACCCCTTGTTATATCTTTGGAGATGCAATGAAACTTCGCCCCCTGCACGATCGCGTGATCGTCAAGCGCATTGAAAGTGAAACCAAAACCGCCTCTGGCATCGTCATCCCTGACAACGCCGCCGAGAAGCCCGACCAAGGCGAGATCCTGGCCGTGGGCCCAGGCAAGAAAAACGACAAAGGCGAATTGACCGCCGTGGGCGTCAAAGTCGGTGAGCGCGTTTTGTTTGGCAAATACAGCGGCCAAACCGTGAAGATCGACGGCGAAGAGCTGTTGGTCATGAAGGAAGAAGACCTGTTCGCGGTGGTTGACGCCAAGTGATGTGGATGGGCCCATCCCCTTGCAGCGCTGGCCGCTGGCAAGACGGGTCCACAACTGTTGATTAATTTTTAGGAGCTATACAAATGGCAGCAAAAGACGTGATTTTTGGCGGCGAAGCCCGCGCGCGCATGGTCGAGGGTGTGAACATCCTGGCCAATGCAGTCAAAGTGACCCTGGGCCCCAAAGGCCGCAATGTGGTTTTGGAGCGCTCTTTCGGCGCCCCCACCGTGACCAAGGACGGTGTGTCCGTGGCCAAGGAAATCGAACTCAAAGACAAACTGCAAAACATGGGTGCGCAGATGGTCAAGGAAGTCGCTTCCAAAACCTCTGACAACGCAGGCGACGGTACCACCACCGCCACCGTGTTGGCCCAAGCCATCGTGCGCGAAGGCATGAAGTACGTGGCCGCCGGCATGAACCCCATGGACTTGAAGCGCGGCATCGACAAGGCAGTGACTGCCCTGATCGTTCAGTTGCAAAAAGCTTCCAAAGCCACCACCACCAGCAAAGAGATCGCCCAAGTCGGCTCCATCTCTGCCAACTCTGACGAATCCATCGGCAAGATCATTGCTGACGCAATGGACAAAGTGGGCAAAGAAGGCGTGATCACCGTCGAAGACGGCAAGTCCCTCGACAACGAACTCGACGTGGTTGAAGGCATGCAGTTTGACCGCGGCTACCTGTCGCCCTACTTCATCAACAACCCCGACAAACAAGTCGCGCTGTTGGAGAACCCCTTTGTGCTGCTGTTCGACAAAAAGATCAGCAACATCCGCGAACTGCTGCCCACCCTGGAAGCCGTTGCCAAAGCGGGCCGTCCGCTGTTGATCATTGCCGAAGAAGTCGAAGGCGAAGCCCTGGCGACTTTGGTGGTCAACACCATCCGTGGCATTTTGAAGGTTGTCGCTGTCAAGGCCCCAGGCTTTGGCGATCGCCGCAAAGCCATGTTGGAAGACATCGCCATCCTGACTGGCGGCAAAGTGATTGCCGAAGAAGTGGGCCTGACCCTCGAGAAGGTCACCTTGGCCGACTTGGGCTCTGCCAAGCGCGTCGAAGTGGGCAAAGAAAACACCACCATCATTGATGGCGCTGGTGCCGCTGCCGACATCGAAGCCCGTGTCAAGCAAGTGCGCATCCAGATCGAGGAAGCCACCTCTGACTACGACCGCGAGAAGCTCCAAGAGCGCGTGGCCAAGTTGGCCGGCGGTGTGGCCGTGATCAAGGTCGGCGCTGCGACCGAAGTCGAAATGAAAGAGAAAAAAGCCCGCGTGGAAGACGCTCTGCACGCCACCCGCGCTGCCGTGGAAGAAGGCATTGTGGCCGGTGGTGGCGTGGCTCTGCTGCGCGCACGCCAAGCTGCGGGCACCATCAAAGGCGACAACCCTGACCAAGACGCTGGCATCAAGCTGGTGTTGAAAGCGGTCGAGTCTCCTTTGCGCGAAATCGTCTACAACGCCGGTGGCGAGCCTTCAGTGGTCGTCAACGCTGTGTTGGCCGGCACGGGCAACTACGGCTTCAACGCCGCCAATGACACCTATGGCGACATGATCGAAATGGGTATCCTGGACCCCACCAAAGTGACCCGCACCGCGCTGCAAAACGCAGCCTCTGTGGCCTCTTTGATGTTGACCACCGAAGCCATGATCGCTGAAGCACCGAAAGACGACGCCCCCTCCATGCCTGGCGGCGGCG
>CAMDJU010000023.1 GCA_945900695.1 Bordetella parapertussis
GCCATCAAGCCCGGCGAAAAGCTCACCATTGAGTGGCGCGGCAAGCCAGTTTGGATTGTGCGTCGCACCCCCGAGCAGTTGGATTCCCTCAAAAAGACCGAGGCCCAATTGGCCGATCCCAAGTCCGAGCGCAACCCCGCAGACCTGACCCCCGAGTACGCCCGCAACCAAGCGCGCTCGATCAAGCCAGAATTTTTTGTCGGTGTGGGCATTTGCTCGCACCTGGGTTGCTCACCGTCGGATAAGTTTCAAGAGGGTGCACAGCCTTCATTGCCCGATGACTGGGCGGGTGGCTTTTTGTGCCCATGCCACGGCTCGACGTTTGACATGGCTGGTCGTGTGTTCAAAAACAAGCCGGCCCCAGACAACTTGGAAGTGCCCCCGCACATGTATTTGTCCGACTCTCGGCTGATCATCGGCGAAGACAAAAAAGCCTGACAGGAACCAACATGGCTGAATTCAAAGAAATCTCCCCCAACGCCAGCACGGGCGACAAGTTGCTCAACTGGGTGGACAACCGCTTTCCGGCTTCAAAGCTCTTCAAAGAGCATTTGAGCGAATACTACGCGCCCAAAAATTTCAACTTCTGGTACTTTTTCGGCTCTTTGGCCTTGTTTGTGCTGGTGATTCAAATTGTCACGGGCATTTTCTTGGTCATGCACTACAAGCCCGATGCAGCGCTGGCATTCGCCTCGGTGGAATACATCATGCGCGATGTGCCTTGGGGTTGGTTGATTCGCTACATGCACTCCACCGGCGCCTCGGCCTTTTTTGTGGTCGTTTATTTCCACATGTTCCGTGGCCTGATTTACGGCTCCTACCGCAAACCTCGCGAGTTGGTATGGCTGTTTGGTTGCGCCATCTTCTTGTGTCTGATGGCCGAGGCCTTTATGGGCTACTTGCTGCCCTGGGGCCAAATGTCTTATTGGGGCGCGCAGGTGATCGTCAACCTGTTTGCGGCTGTGCCTGTGATTGGCCCCGACTTGGCTTTGCTGATCCGTGGTGATTACGTGGTGAGTGACGCCACCTTGAACCGCTTCTTTAGTTTTCACGTCATTGCAGTGCCTTTGGTGCTGCTCGGTTTGGTGGCGGCCCACATCATCGCTTTGCACGAGGTGGGCTCCAACAACCCCGATGGCGTTGAAATCAAAAAGTACAAAGATGAGCAAGGTCGCCCCTTGGACGGCATTCCTTTCCATCCCTATTACACGGTGCATGACATCTTGGGCGTGACGGGTTTCTTGGTGATCTTCACAGCCATCGTCTTTTTTGCACCTGAGTTGGGCGGCTACTTCTTGGAGTACAACAACTTCATCCCGGCCGATCCGCTGAAAACACCGTTGCACATTGCACCCGTGTGGTACTTCACCCCTTACTACTCCATGCTGCGCGCCATCACCACTGAGATGATGTATGCGCTGGTGTTGTGTGTGGTGATCGCCGCCTATTTGGGGGTCACCCGCATCAAAATGCCCAGCTTCCTCAAAGCTGCGGTGGTGGCCGCAGCGGTCATCATGATGGGCTTGATGCTCAAGATTGACGCCAAGTTTTGGGGCGTGGTGGTCATGGGTGGCGCAGTCATTATTTTGTTCTTCCTGCCCTGGTTGGACAACTGCGAAGTCAGGTCGATCCGTTACCGCCCCGATTGGCACAAATACCTCTACGGCATTTTTGTCATCAACTTCGTGATCCTGGGTTATTTGGGTGTGCAACCGCCTTCACCCATCGGTGAGCGCGTCTCTCAAGTGGGCACCTTGTTTTACTTTGGCTTTTTCCTCCTGATGCCCTGGTGGAGCCGCTTGGGTGAGACCAAGCCCGTGCCGGACCGCGTGACCTTCACCCCCCACTGAGCGCGCAGGAACATCAACATGAAAAAAATTCTCATCTCTTTGTTGGTATCTCTGGGCTGTTTGTCTGGTGTATGGGCTGCTGGTGGCGACACCATCGCTTGGGACAAAGCGCCCAACAAGACCAACGACCTGGTCGCATTGCAAAACGGTGCCAAGCTGTTTGTGAACTACTGCTTGAACTGCCACTCTGCTGCTTACATGCGCTACAACCGATTGACCGACATCGGTTTGACCGAGCAACAAATCAAAGACAACTTGTTGTTCACCACCGACAAGGTGGGTGACACCATGAAGGTCAACATGGATGCGCGCCAAGCCAAAGACTGGTTTGGCGGCCTGCCCCCCGACCTGACCCTGGTAGCGCGTTCGCGTGCTGGCAGTGGCGGCACGGGCGCCGATTACCTCTATACCTATTTGCGCACCTATTACCGCGATGACACCAAGGCCACGGGCTGGAACAATTTGGCCTACCCCAATGTGGGCATGCCCCATGCCCTGTGGGAGCTGCAAGGCGAGCGCCGCCCTGTTTTTGATGTGGCCCAGCAACACGGCCATGACGTTCAGGTTTTCAAGGGCTGGGAGCAGGTCAAGCCCGGCACCATGACACCATTGCAGTACGACCAAGCCATGGGAGACCTGGTCAGCTACTTGCAATGGATGGCAGAGCCGGGCCAAAACTCACGGGTGCGCATTGGCGTGTGGGTGCTGATCTTCTTGTTGTGTTTCATGGTCATTGCTTGGAGACTTAACGCGTCTTTTTGGAAAGACATCAAATAATTTTTCCCAACCCAAGCCACCGAGCTGGGGTTGGATTTGGGAATGGGGGGCAAGCCCCCATTCCTTTTGAATTTCAGGAGCCTTCATCATGATGGTGCTTTATTCCGGAACCACTTGCCCTTTTTCACACCGTTGCCGCTTTGTGTTGTTTGAAAAAGGCATGGACTTTGAAATCCGTGACGTTGACCTTTACAACAAGCCTGAAGACATCAATGTCATGAACCCTTATGGCCAGGTGCCCATCCTGGTCGAGCGCGATTTGATTTTGTATGAGTCCAACATCATCAATGAGTACATCGATGAGCGCTTCCCTCATCCCCAATTGATGCCCGGCGACCCGGTTGACCGCGCACGTGTGCGCCTGTTCTTGTTGAACTTCGAAAAAGAGTTGTTTGTGCATGTCAGCACATTGGAGTCGCGCACGGCCAAGGCCAACGAAAAGGCACTGGAAAAAGCACGCTCACACATCCGCGATCGCCTGACGCAATTGGCCCCTGTGTTTTTGAAAAACAAGTACATGCTGGGCGACAACTTCTCCATGCTCGACGTGGCCATTGCCCCCTTGTTGTGGCGTTTGGATCACTTTGGCATTGACTTGTCCAAAAACGCAGCCCCATTGCTCAAGTACGCTGAACGCATCTTTTCACGTCCAGCCTACATCGAGGCGCTCACACCCTCTGAAAAGGTCATGCGCAAATAAGTTTTGTAGGGGGTAACCATGCTCAACGTTGCCGACTCCAGCTCCACCCGGCCTTACATGATCCGCGCCCTCTACGAGTGGTGCGTTGACCACCACTTCACCCCTTATGTGGCGGTGCATGTGGATGAGACCGTTCAAGTGCCCCAAGAGTATGTGAAAAACGGCGAGATCGTGCTCAATATCAGCTACGACGCCACCAGTGGCTTGAAGCTGGGCAACGACTTCATCGAGTTCAAAGCGCGTTTTTCCGGATCGGCGCGCGGCATCATGGTGCCTGTCAACCGGGTGTTGGCCATTTATGCCCGCGAGAACGGTCAAGGCATGGCCTTTCCCCTTCAGTTGCAGGCACCTGACGATGGGGCCAATCACGAGGGTGGTGCGAGCAGCAGCGATCAGGCCAACAGTGCACCGGTCAAAGCGCCCCGCAACCTCAATTTGACCTTGTCAGGCGACACCCCCACTCCGCCGCCACCCCCCAAAACCGGTGGCAAGCGACCAGAATTAAAGCGTGTGAAGTAAAATTATCCAGCGCCGATTTAGCTCAGTTGGTAGAGCAACCGCCTTGTAAGCGGTAGGTCATCAGTTCGAATCCGATAATCGGCACCATTTTCAAAGTCCAACCAGCGTCCATCATGTATCGCAGCCTTCAGCGTGCCATGATTTTGAAGCGCAGTTGTTGCACATCCCAACCATGGGTGCGCAAGTGGGCCAGCAAAGCGGGCTCCAACTGGCGCAATTTCGCGCTGGCCGCATTGCTGGGCACCAGCACACACCAGGTTTGACCGTCGATGGGTCCAGCTTTGAGGCCGTCGCGCAAACCGGGGGGCAACAAAGGGCCAATGGCAGCCAAACGCCGCAAAGAATCTTGGCCCAATGCGCCCAAGCGGGCCAGGCTGGGCTCCGAGCGAGCGGCTTGCTCGGCGGTGAGCGTTTGAGGACGTTGTTTCATTGGGTGATTATCCAACCGGTCAGCGCTAAAATGCCCGGCTACTTCAAAGGAACCCCTCACCTCCTTGGGCACCCCTGCCCGAGAGATTGATGCACCATCCATGGCCTTTAAATTTTTGACCCAGATATTCGGCAGCCGCAACGAGCGCTTGCTTAAACAGTACCGCAAGACCGTGGCACGCATCAATGCCATGGAGTCGGGTCTGGAGCAGCTCAGTGACGATGCGCTCAAAGCCAAAACGGAGGCTTTCAAACAGCAAGTGGCAGCTGGAACCCCATTGGATGACTTGTTGCCAGAAGCTTTTGCCGTGGTGCGCGAGGGCTCCAAGCGCATCATGAAAATGCGCCACTTTGATGTGCAACTCAGTGGTGGCATGGCACTGCACCATGGCAAAGTGGCCGAGATGCGCACCGGTGAGGGCAAGACACTCACCGCCACATTGGCGGTTTACCTCAATGCCTTGACCGGTCGCGGCGTGCATGTGGTGACGGTCAACGACTACCTGGCCCAGCGAGATGCCCAGTGGATGGGGCGCTTGTATAACTTTTTGGGCTTGAGTGTGGGCGTCAATCTGCCGCAAATGTCGCGCGAAGAAAAGCAAACGGCATACGCCAGCGACATCACCTATGGCACCAACAACGAGTTTGGCTTTGACTATTTGCGCGACAACATGGTGTATGAGCCCGGCGACCGGGTGCAGCGCAAATTGCACTACGCCATCGTCGACGAGGTCGATTCAATTTTGATCGATGAAGCACGCACGCCGCTGATCATCAGCGGCCAAGCCGAGGATCACACCGAGCGTTATGTGGCCATGAACCGTTTGGTGCCCAAGTTGCAACGCCAAGAGGGCGAAGAAGATTTGCGCACCGGCGAAGGCGTGACCAAGTTGGGCGACTTCACGGTGGATGAAAAATCGCACCAGGTGTTTCTCACTGAGCAAGGGCACGAAAACTCAGAGCGCTTGTTGGTCGAGATGGACATGCTGCCCGAAGGCGCGTCTTTGTACGACCCCGCCAACATCAGCCTGATGCACCACTTGACCGCTGCCTTGCGTGCGCACCACCTGTATCACCGCGACCAGCACTATGTGAATCAAAATGGCGAGATCGTCATCGTCGACGAGTTCACCGGGCGCTTGATGTCGGGGCGGCGTTGGAGCGATGGCTTGCACCAAGCGGTCGAGGCCAAAGAGGGCGTGAACATCCAGGCCGAAAACCAAACCCTGGCGTCCATCACCTTTCAAAACTACTTCCGCTTGTACGGAAAACTCTCTGGCATGACTGGCACGGCCGATACCGAGGCCTACGAATTCCAAGAAATTTACGGTTTGGAAACTGTGGTCATCCCGCCCAACCGCATTAGCCGGCGTGAAGACCAACTCGACCGGGTGTACAAAACCACCCAAGAAAAATACACGGCAGCGATTGACGACATCCGCGATTGCCATGAGCGCGGCCAACCCGTATTGGTGGGCACCAGCTCGATTGAAAACTCTGAAATCATCTCTGCTCTGCTGATCCAAGCCAAGCTGCCCCACCAAGTGCTCAATGCCAAACAGCATGAGCGCGAAGCCGACATCGTGGCCCAAGCCGGCCGCAGCCAAATGATCACCATCGCCACCAACATGGCCGGGCGTGGCACCGATATTGTCTTGGGCGGCAACCTCGAAAAAATGATCTCTGCGATGCAAGCCGATGCAGCCATCGCCGCAGATCAGCAGGCGCAGCAGGAGCTTGCCCTGCGGGCCCAGTGGCAAATAGATCACGACAAAGTCGTGGCCCAAGGCGGTTTGCGCATCATTGCCACCGAGCGCCATGAGTCGCGCCGCATCGACAACCAATTGCGTGGCCGCTCGGGCCGCCAGGGTGACCCTGGTTCGTCGCGCTTTTACCTGAGCTTGGACGACCCGCTGATGCGCATTTTTGCGGGCGATCGTGTCAAGTCCATCATGGACCGCTTGAAAATGCCAGAGGGTGAAGCCATTGAGGCGGGCATCGTCACGCGCAGCATTGAAAGCGCGCAACGCAAGGTCGAGGCGCGCAATTTTGATGTGCGCAAGCAGCTGCTCGAATACGACGATGTCTCCAACGACCAGCGCAAAGTGATTTATCAGCAGCGCAATGACATTTTGGACGCCCAAGACCTGAGTGCGCAAATCACCAGCTTGCGTGAAGGCTGCTTCACCGACCTGGTGCGCCAATTTGTGCCGGTGGAGTCGGTGGAGGAGCAGTGGGACGTCACTGCTTTGGACCGTGCATTGGCGATGGAATGGCAAATCGATGTCGGTCTGCAAGCCTGGATCGAGGCCGCCACTTCGGTGTCTGATGAAGACGTGGTCGAAAAGGTGGTCAGCGCAGCCCACGCCGCTTTTGCCAACAAGGTGACCCAGCTGGGCGCCGATCAACTCACCCCCTTCACGCGGGTGGTGTTGTTGCAAAGCATCGACAACCACTGGCGCGAACATTTATCCTCTTTGGACTATTTGCGCCAGGGCATTCATTTGCGCGGCTATGCCCAAAAGCAACCCAAGCAAGAGTACAAGCGCGAAGCCTTTGAGCTGTTTGGCCAGTTGTTGGACCAGGTCAAGAACGAGGTGACCCGTATCTTGATGAACATGCAAATTCAATCGCAGCAGCAAATTGACGAGGCAGCTCAAGCCTTGGAGGCGCAAGCCGAAAAAATCAGCAACGTGACCTATACCGCCCCCAGCGAGACCGGTGTGGCCTATACCTACGCCAGCCCCAGCAGCGAATTTGAGATGGCACCGCAAGGGCAGGTCAAAGTGGGTCGCAACGAACCCTGTCATTGTGGCAGCGGCAAAAAATTCAAAAACTGCCACGGCAAGTTGGGTTGAAAAAATGGCTGTGAACTTATTGCCCCCCCAGGCTGGTGATTTGCATCCGGTCGCAGGTTTGCGCATTGGCGTGGTCGAGGCGGGCGTGCGCAAAGCCAACCGCAAAGACCTGACTGTTTTTTTGCTCGATCCGGGCGCTGTGGTGGCCGGTGTGTTCACCCAAAACCGCTTTTGTGCAGCGCCCGTGCAGTTGTGCCGAGCGCACTTGGCCAGCGGGCAAGCCATTCGTGCGCTGGTGATCAACACCGGTGTGGCCAATGCAGGCACAGGCGCACCAGGCCTGTTGCATGCCCAAGCGGTATGTGCGGCTTTGGCCGAGCAACTCTACATCAGCCCGCAACAGGTGTTGCCGTTTTCCACTGGTGTGATCATGGAGCCGCTGCCGCACGAGCGCATCGTCGCCGGTTTGCCCGCGGCCATTGCGGCGGCTCAAGCTGACCACTGGTTGCAGGCCTCCCACGGCATCATGACCACTGACACGGTGGCCAAGGCCTTTTCGGTGCAGGTCACGCTGTCGGGCGTTCCTGTGAACATCACGGGCATCAGCAAGGGTGCGGGCATGATCCGCCCCAACATGGCCACCATGCTCGGTTTTGTGGCCACCGATGCCTGCATTGCGCCCGGTTTGATGGATGCACTGGCACACGACTTGGCCGAGGCTTCGTTCAACCGCATCACTGTGGATGGCGATACATCGACCAACGACTCCTTCATCGTGATGGCCACCCAACAGGCCAAGCACCCGGCCATCACCGATTGGGCTGGCACCGATGGTCAAACTTTGCGCCATGCGTTGATGCAGGTGTCGCGCCAATTGGCACAGGCCATCGTGCGCGATGGCGAAGGGGCCACCAAGTTCATCACCGTCACGGTAGAGGGGGGGCGCGATGCCGCCGAATGTCGCCAGGTGGCTTATGCCATTGCCCATTCGCCTCTGGTCAAAACGGCATTCTTTGCCAGCGACCCCAACCTGGGCCGCATCTTGGCGGCCGTGGGTTATGCCGGTATCGCTGACTTGGACCAGGCGCACATCGATTTGTACTTGGACGATGTGCAAGTGGCCTTGAATGGGGGGCGCAGCCCCAGCTACCAAGAGGCCGATGGGCAGCGCATCATGCAGCAATCCGAAATCACGGTGCGGGTGCTGCTCGGTCGCGGACAGGCCAGCGATACCGTGTGGACGTGTGACTTCAGCCACGAGTACGTCACCATCAACGCCGATTACAGAAGTTGACCGCCTGCAGCTTGCAGGTTTTTACGAGCGCATTTTCATGAACGATAAATTGGATGTCCTGGTGGAGCGTTTGCACGCCTTGATGGACCGGGTCGAGTTGGTCTTGCCGCGCCCCTTGAGTGCGCCCGATTGGACGGCCAGTGTGGCCTTTCGTTACCGCAAGCGAGCCAGTGGGCACGGCGCCTTGGAGCCGGTGGCGCATGTGGCCCCTTTGCGACTTGAAGACCTCAAGGAAATCGACCCACAAAAAGAAAAAATACAACAAAACACAGAGCAATTTGTGCAAGGTTTATCGGCCAACAACGTGCTGCTCACAGGGGCTCGTGGCACCGGCAAGTCCTCCCTGATCAAGGCCTGCTTGAACCACTATGCGCCCCAAGGTCTGCGCCTGATCGAGGTCGACAAAGCTGACCTCACCGATTTGCCGGACATCATGGACTTGGTGGCTGCGCGGCCTGAAAAGTTCATCATCTATTGCGATGACCTGAGTTTTGAAGATGGCGAATCCGGCTACAAAGCGCTCAAGTCCATCCTGGATGGCACGGTCTCGGCGGCATCCCCCAATGTGCTGATTTACGCCACCAGCAACCGCCGCCATTTGCTGCCCGAGTACATGAAGGACAACCTCTCCTACACCCACACCGATGATGGCGAGGTGCACCCTGGTGAGGTGATCGAAGAAAAAATCTCCCTCTCCGAGCGTTTTGGTTTATGGGTGAGTTTTTATCCTTTCACCCAAGACGAATACCTCACCATCGTCAACCAGTGGTTGTCTGCATTGGGCGTATCGCCAGCCCTGTTTGAGGCGGCCCGTCCCCTGGCCTTGGTCTGGGCCCTTGAGCGCGGTTCGCGCAGTGGGCGCGTGGCGCACCAATTTGCCCGCGACTTTGCGGGGCAACACGTCGGGCGCAGCGCGGCGTGAGCCCACCCATGGTGGCCGATGGGACCTTGCCGCGCCAAGGTGGGCCAGACAGGCCTTTGGTGCAAGTGGCCGTGGGCGTGCTCATCAAAACCGATGGTCGTTTTTTGCTGACCTCTCGTCCGCCCGGCAAGGTCTACGCCGGTTACTGGGAGTTCCCCGGCGGCAAACTGGAAGCCGGTGAAAGTGTGGCGCAGGCCTTGGGCCGGGAGCTCGAGGAAGAATTGGGCATTCGCATCAGCCAGGTCGATCCTTGGCGCAGCACCCAAGTGGACTACCCCCATGCATGGGTTCAGCTCAACTTTTGCAAAGTCTCAGCTTGGGAAGGCGAGATGCACATGCGTGAAGGCCAAGAATTTGCGTGGCAAACCTTGCCGGTGCAAGTCACCCCGGTTTTGCCTGGCACGTTGCCTGTGCTGGAGTGGTTGGCCCTGGAGCGATCTCACACCGGTCCCACCCACCAAGAATAGGTGAGCGAACCCGGTTTCACTGGGGCAGGGGCGGGGTGGGCAGGTTGCTGGGGTTGTCGAAATCATCGCTGGGGGTGTCATCAGGCAGGCGGTGCTGCTCGCTGGCCCAGGCCCCAAAGTCGTGGTTTTTGCAGGCCTTTGAACAAAAAGGCCGGTAAGGGTTGGAAGGGCCATACAAACTGTCCCCGCTGCATCCCGGGCATCTGACGGTGCGTGATTCCATCCCCATGCTGTGACCGAATGTTTGCCGGAATGCCTGTGTCAATGCGCCGTTGGCGGGCTCAAACGCACAAGGCCACCTCGAAGGTGACATCTTGGTTGCTCGCTTGCATGCGACCGGCTTCATCGGCCTTCATCATGCGCACCCAAATCATCAAGCGGTTGCCACTGATTTCTGGGATCAGGCCGTGTTGCGCATCCAAGCGCAAGCGCATCAATTGAAAGCGGCCTTGGGGCAGCGCTTGCTGAAACTGACCCGCAGCGGCCACCACTTTTTGGGTCATGCCGTTGTCGCGCAACAAACGCAGCAACAAGTTGACGGCGTTTTGCAGCGGGCGCAGGCTCTCGCCCCATTGGCGCAGGTCTTGGCAGCGTTGTGCGCTGGGGTGTTGCTGCCATGCATGGTAGAAGGGCAGGTCAAAGCCGCAGGTGCCGCCTGGGATGCTGGAGCGGTTGCGCAAACTGGACAGCCATTCGTTGTCGCTGACCGATTGACCGATGCGCCCCGACACCGACTTGAGCAACTCCAGGTGCACATCGAGTTCGGCAATGATTTCGTTCAGGGCCGCTTCAGACACCGAGGGGTTGCCCCGATAAGATAAAAACTGCTGGCGATTTTTTTCGAGGTCTTTGAGCACCTCGGTTTTGAGGTCGGGCCGACCACCCACATCCACCAATTCAAACAAGCTGGTCAGGGCAAAGTGATGGTCAACGGCGGGCTCACGGGTGATCAATTCGTCAAAACGATGGAACAAATGCTCCAGCCGCAAATAGGTGCGGACTCTTTCGTTGAAGGGGTGCTCGTAGAGGATCACTGCGCGTTTGTTCCGAGCGCAATCATAACCTTGTCCGAGGGTGTTTGACGGACCCCTGGGCCCCCAGATTCAGTCGGGCCGATGCATTTCCGTCATCGCGTGTCCAGCGCTGGCGCGGGCAATCCCCATTGCTGGGCCAAATGGGCCACTGCGGCCTCAAAAGCATCCAGCCCCAAGCCATCATTCAGGATCAGCCAATCCGCAGCGGCCTGCCGCTGCTCCCGGGTGGCTTGGGCTTGAATCACGGCGAGGATTTGTTCACGCGGCCAGCCATTGCGTGCTTGCACCCGGGCGATTTGGGTGTCGGTGCTGCAATCGATCACCAGCACCCCATCGACCTGGTTGCGCCAACGCCCGGACTCGACCAACAAGGGAATGTCAAACACCAGCACCCGTGCGCCGGCCGCCAGGGCCGATTGCGCTTGTTGGTCAATGGCGTGTTTGACCAAGGGGTGGACGATGGCTTCCAATTGTTTTTTGACCTCGGCATCGGCGAAAGCCAGTTCGCGCATGCGTTGTCGGTCCAGCCCGCCTTGGGCGTCCAGCACCGCTTCGCCAAAGGCTGCGCGCAATGGGGCGATGGCAGGGCCTCCCGGGGCAGTGACCGAGCGGGCCATGGCATCGGCATCGATCACGGCGGCGCCCAGTTGGGCCAGCACTTTGGCGGCGGTGCTTTTGCCACTGCCAATGCCGCCCGTCAAACCAATGCGCCACACTTTGTCCATGGGCGCAGTCTAATGCAGGCCCTCACAGCACTTGGCCGAGCTGAAAAATCGGCAAGTACAGGGCAGTCACCAAGCCGCCAATCAGCAGGCCCAAAACCACCATCACCGTGGGCTCCATCAGCACGCTGATCCTTTTTTGCAACCATTGCACCTGTGCTTCGTGCATGCGTGCCACTTGCATGAGCATTTCATCCAAGCGTCCAGAGGCTTCGCCCACCGCCACCATTTGCACCACTTGGGGCGAGAACAAGGGTCGTTTCAACCCTGTGTCCCAGCCCGAGGCGGTCACAGGGGTGCCGAGTTCCAGCGCATGGGCCAAGGCGCTGCCGGTCATCACATCTGAGCGCACCTTGCCCAAACTTCTTTCGTAACAAAGGTTGCCGCTGGCCTGCGCGCTGATGTCCAGTGCCTCGGGCAAGGACACGCCGGCTTGCATCAAGCTCGACAGTGTGCGGGCCCAGCGCGACACACAAGCGAGTTGAACCAGCTCACCCCATATCGGCCAGGCCAAAGCCATTTGCGCCTGGGCCCATTGACCCCGGGGGTGGTGGTGCAGCCAATGCCTCAGCCCCAGTGCCACGGCGGTGACCGCTGCGGCCAGGGCCCAACCGTTGGCCACCCACCAGCGGCTCAAGGACAGCACCATTCGGGTGGGGGCGGGCAACTCTGCGCCCATCGAGGCAAAAATACTTTCAAAGGCGGGTACCACCCAGGCCAGCATCACGCCCAGCACCAAGCCCGACAGCACCAGCACGGCCAAGGGATAGGTCAGGGCCGATTTCAAGGCCTCGCGCAGACCCAATTCGCTTTCCAAACTTTGTGCCAGTTCGCCCAAGATCACATCCAACTGGCCCGACGCCTCGGCTGCAGCCACCATGCCCAAATAAACCGGGCCAAAGCAGGCGTGAGCTTGCATGGCTTGGTGCAAGCTGACGCCGATCTCTACCTGGCCCATCACATCTTGCGCAATGGCGCGCATGCCTGGATGCTCTGTGGCGGTGTCCAGCAGTTTCAAGGCGCTCAGCAAAGGGATGCCGGCTTGCACCAAGGTGGCCAATTGACGGGTGAAGCGGGCCACCTCTTTGGTATGGGCTTTTCCCGGGGCCTGGGGGCGACGCATGCGTTGGATGCGAATGGGCCGAATGCGTTGCGCGTGCAAATGCGTTTGGACGTCAGCGCGGTCCAGGGCGCGCATTTGGCCGCTTTGGTCTTGCCCCTGCGCATCCCGGCCAGTCCAAGCAAACCAATGCTGACTTTCATGAGACTGCGAGGTCTGGGTGTGGGGTCTAAACATGGGTGGCCCCCAAGACCTCTTGAACCGCCGTGAGGCCGCTGGACACTTTGAGCCAACCGGCTTGGCGCAAGGTGCGCATGCCCTCTCGCTGGGCCTGAGCGGTCAGGGTGTGGAGGTCTTTTTCTTGCACCAGCAAGGAAGCCATCGCCGGGCTGACGGGCATGACTTGAAAAATACCCACCCGCCCCATGAAGCCTTCCATGCATTGACCACAACCCAAGGGTTTGTAAATGGGCTGGTCTGGCTGAGGTGCGCTGGCAAAGCCTGTCTGGGTCAAGGCCGCTGGTCCCAAACCCAGTCGATCAAACTCTGCGCCCCACGTGCTGGGCTGTTTGCAATGCGGGCACAAGCGCCGCACCAAGCGTTGGGCGGTGACCAGGTGGACACTGGCGGCCAATTGAAACGCCTCCACGCCCATGTGCATCAATCGGTAAAGCACACCTGGGGCGTCGTTGGTGTGCAAAGTGGTCAACACCAAGTGCCCGGTTTGCGCCGCTTGCAAGGCAATGCCTGCGGTGGTGCGGTCGCGAATTTCGCCGACCATCAATACATCGGGGTCTTGGCGCAAAAATGCACGCAGGCCTGTGGCAAAGTCCAGCCCTGCGCGCTCATTCACATTCACTTGATTGATGCCTGGAACCACCATTTCGCATGGGTCTTCGATGCTGGCAATGTTCACATGGTTTTGGTTGAGCACGTCCAAGCAGGCGTACAAAGACAGGGTTTTGCCAGACCCCGTGGGGCCGGTGACGATGATCATGCCGCCGGTTCGGCCCAGGGCGTGTTTCAGGTGCGCCAAATCATCGGCCTCATAGCCCAAAGCAGCCAAGGCGGGTCGCTGTTGTTCACCCAGCAGGCGCACCACCAACTTTTCGCCATGCAAAGTGGGCAAGGAGCTGACCCGCAAATCAAAACGCCGCGCTTGCACCACCGCGCCGATGCGACCGTCTTGGGGCAGGCGTTTTTCGGCAATGTCCATTTGGGCCAGCACCTTGATGTGCGACAGCAGGCGCAAGCGCAAATCTGCCGGTGCACCAGGCAAGGGGCGCAGCAAACCATCCACCCGCAAGCGCACTTGAAAGCCGTTCTCCAGCGGCTCGATGTGGATGTCAGACGCCCGCCAGGCCACCGCCTGCGCCAAGATGCGCTGCCAATAGGCCACGGCATTGCCATCGTCCTCGGACTCTGCGGGTGTTTTTTCGCTCACCATCAGGACCGCTGAGGCCGGGTGATAAAAATCCAACATGCGCTCGAGCTGATCGACATTGGCCACCACCCACTGCACTTTGGTGCGCAAAGCCTGCTCCATGCTTTGCCGCGCCACGGTATCTGAAGGGTCGGCAATGGCCACCACCACGGCGTTGTCTTTGCGCTCAATCGGCATGGCCCAATGCTGGCGACAACGCGCCGCGTCCACCATCTGCCTGGGGACTTTGCGCGGGTTGATCTCCTCCAAATCCAGCCAAGGCAATTTGTAGGCGTTGGCCAGCAAGCGACACAAGGCCACCGCATCAATCAAACCGCTGCGCACACAGGCCAACACCATGGGCGCCGCATCGCTCAACAAGGACTGGACTTGGGTTGGATGGATCCGCTGGTGTTGGATCATCAACTGCAGAACCGGGTGGGCCAAGCCATGGCGGGCTTTGGTCAAGTCCGGCTGATGAGGGGCCGAGACAGCGTTGGGGTGTGAAACAGAATTTGGTGACTCTTTCATGCAATTCCCCTGGATGACGGATGTGGTCCGTGGTGCCTTGGAACTGCTGGTCACCGATGGAAACATTTTCCACAGCTCGGCCCAGCTGCACAAGGCCCCAAGCCAGTGAAATCAGACCCTGTCTGCATGGCAGCTTTGATAAAGCCAATAATCAAACAATATCAATTTAATGTCATTGTTTTAGAAAATGTCGATTAAAGTACTTGGGTTGAATTTAAATTTCGCACCCAAGGAAAAGATCCATGCGCCACTCCCTCTCTTCCCTGGCATTGCTGGCCACATTGACAGCCTGCGGTGGCGGGGGTGGCAATCAGGCCGCATCTGACATCAACACCTCACCGGCAGCGGTGTTGCAGGTGCAGGCTGTTCCCTCGGCCATTGAAGTTTCCACCACCTCATCTGCCGTGGCGGCCAAGGCGGTGGACCTGACCGACGCCATCGCCATCCTCAAAATGATCGTAGGCCTGGATGTGAATGCGGGCGGTGCACCTTTGAGCGCCTATCAAGCCTACGCCGCCGATGTGGACGGCAATGGCAGGGTGGAGTTGTCCGACGCCATCAGCGTGCTCAAGCGCATCGTGGGGCTGGAGACCGCCTCGGCCAACTGGATGTTTTTCAACGGCACACCCACGGTGGCCGACAAGCTCAACCCTGGCGTGCCCGCCAGCGTGAGTGCGGCGGTGAGCAACTCCACCAATGTGAGCATGACAGCGGTGTTGCGTGGTGACGTGGTCAGCAGCAGTGCCTTTACCTATTCATGGGCATTGACGTCCAAACCCTCAAGCAGTAACGCGTCAATCACCAACACCACCGCCGCCAACCCCGGCTTCATCGCCGATGTGGCGGGCGCTTATGTGGCCACCATGACCATCACCGATGGCAGCAGCAACGTCGCCACCAGCGCTGTCACCTTGAGCCTGGCCTTGTACAACGACACTGACTATCTGAACAAAACCCATCCGCCCCTGATCGGTTTTGGCTATGACGGCATTGCCTTGTTTGGCAAATACCGGGAGCCCACCGACGCAGCCCTGCTGGGTTATACAAGCAAGTTGGACGACTTTGGTGCGCACAACCACGACGGCATGGGATACCACTACCATGCCCACACAGTGAGCAACCACACGCCGGTGGGGCAAACCTATACAGCGACCCTGTACGTCTTGATGAAAGGCGCCTACATTGGCAAGGTCACCACGGTTCCGTACTTTCGGGCCAAAACCACTTTCGGCACCAACAAATACTTGGGTGGAACGGTTCAATAAATTGGCTGGTATGTGACTGCTCATGTGGTTTCTTCATGCTTGCACAGGGCTTGGATGGGCAACCTGAGGCTTCAATGACATTCACACCGAGGTCTTTTCGCGCATGGCTGGTTGCCTTGTTGCTCTCCTGCTGGGGCTGGGCCCTTGCAGGCGATGTGCATTACAACCAAATGGACATCAAACGCGAGAGCGGGAACAGGTTTGTTTTTTCGCTGAGCTTGAACCTGACCCATGTTTTGCACCAGGTGTTGGCACCCCAGACGCCCCTGGCTGATTTCTTAAAAACCTATTCAGACGCTTCCGACAAAGAGCTTCAAACTGCCCTGACCAAGGCCGCCACCCAGTTGGGCGACAAGTCGTTTGTGCTGCTGCCCTCGGGCAGCAAGGTGTCGATTCGCCAATGGCAGTTGCCGCCCCTTGCAGCCATGCGCGAAGCCTTGAAGGCCCATGCCTTTTTGACCGAAATGCCATCCGCTACCCCGGTTCATGTGCCGCCGATGTGGGTGCAGGCGCATGGGCAAAGCAAAGCCCCGGTGAGCCGTGCGCAATTGCAAGTGCACAAAGCGCTGCACCCGGTGTGGGTGATCCATCAACAAGATCAGTTTTGGCTCACCGACCAAATTCCGCTGGCCATTGTGAGTTTTGAATGAAGGCTGAGTCCCTGATCTGCTGTGCAGCGGGTGCACGAGCGCGGTGCAAGCGCCAGGCCATGCTGTGCGCCACGCTGCTGATGGGCCTGCTGGTGTGGGCCTCCCAAGCAGCGGCGCATTTGATGCCGGCACAACAAGGTGCCTTGCATGTGCAAGGACCATCGGTGCTCGCCATGGTGGCCTTGCCGGTGTCTGCCCTCAACCAAGTGGACGATGATGGCGACGGCCGCTTGTCTGAGCAGGAAGTGCAACGGCACTTGGAGCGCATCAAAGACCAGGTCCAAGCCAGGTTTCGCATCTTCAACGCTGATACACCTGGGCGCTTGGATCAGTTGCAAATCCTGGCCGAGGAAGATGAAAAAACGCCACCCTTGGCAAGCACAACCGCAGGCTTGACCCCTGGCGCCGGGGCCACCTATTTTTTGATGCTGATGAAAGTCAGTTTTGCCGGAGCACCCGACTCACTGCATTTGGCGGTTGATTTTTTTGGCACGGCACCGCGCGAGCGCCAGCTCACCCTCAAGGTCACCCGTGGTGAAGACACCGAGGCCGTGGTGCTGACGCCATGGCACAACAGCCATCGTTTGTTTCAATCCCCCCTGGAGGTGTTGGTCGATTACACGCTGTTGGGCATCGAGCACATTTTGTTGGGATGGGACCATTTGACCTTTTTGATCACGGTGCTTGTGGCGGCCACCGGCTGGCGCTATTGGTGGCGTGTGCTCACCGGCTTCACCGTGGCACACAGCATCACCCTGACGGCCACTTTGCTCGGATGGGTGCAAGTTTCCGCCGCATGGGTCGAGCCGCTGATCGCGGCCAGCATTGTGCTGATGGCTGGGCTCAACTTGGTCCAGCGCAGTGCGGTGCTCGGCCAGCGACTGCTGATTGTGTTTGCGTGCGGTTTGTTGCACGGCATGGGCTTTGCATCGGCCATTTCCGAATTGGGTTTGCATGGCAGCTACCAATGGACCAGTATTTTGGGCTTCAATGTGGGCATTGAGTTGGGGCAATTGCTGTTTTTGCTGGCGGTCTTGGCGGTGGCAAAAGGGCTGCGCACCTGGGGTTGGGCGCCGGTGTTTGCGCAGCGCACAACGGGTTTCACTTTCGAGCGGTGGGTGTCCGTGCTGGCCTTGGCGGTGGGTTTGTTTTGGTTGGCAGAGCGCTTGATCGCATGAAGTGATGGGGCCCCTGGTCTCCTGCTCGGGGGGGGCAGGTTGTCACCCATTTCGCTGGATGGTCCTGCTTGTGATGGGTGTCCAAAAGGGGCACAGCAAAGCCCAGTTCGATTTGGCGGTGATGCTCGAAGAAGGCCGGGGTCAAACCCCGGTGCTGTCCGGTTTGCGCGCAGACAATGTGCTTTATACCAAGCTGCGCCAGCGCGACCTGATCCAAGAGTCTTATGGTTCTAAGAGCATCATCAAGCGCTTGATCGAGGACATCAAGGACCTGGCTTATTTTTAACCATGCCAGCCAC
>CAMDJU010000024.1 GCA_945900695.1 Bordetella parapertussis
CCCAGCGAGCAAGCCCCACAAGGGCTTGAGCAAGAACAAATCAATCTGCCCACCCAGCCCCGTGCCCGCGCACACCGATTGGGAACCCCCACCATCGCTGCGGGCGTTCTCGGCCACCACCACAAACTGGTGGCGACAACGGCTCCACAGCACGCGGTGGATCTTGTTCATGTCAGCAAACGCCCCTCAAGGCTCGGCGGCGACAAAACAGCCAACGCCGGTCGGTTTCGTGTACGGGACAGACCCAAACCGACAAATGAAACAAAAAACATTAAAAAGTGTGGAAAATCAACAAGTTCCATGTATTTTGCTAATTTAAGCCACCAAAAACACACAAAAACTCACAGATCGCGGTTTTATGGACCCAAGTAAGGGATTTGAGTCGTGATGGATAACATCTTTGGGCCGACACCGCGGTCAATAAGAATGCGCCATGAGCGCCATTGCGTTTGAACTTTTGCTGGAGTTGGGGTGGGTGCTGTTGACCCCAGGGATCCATCAAGCCTGTATGTGGCGCAAAGGAAAACTCAAGCACGATGGGCTGCGCTCAGCCGCAAAGGTATTTGCACGCACAATTTCTGCTGGCGACCGAGCTTGTGTCGGTTGTCGGCTTAGGCGGTGTTCACACCCTTAGAGACTGATGCGAAGTGACAGGTGAAGCCATCCGCGCAAAAGCCGATGGATGCGGGGTTTTCCAAGCCCACACCAGGGCTTGGATCGATGGGAACTTATTCGGCCTTGGCCCCAGATTCTTTGACCACTTTGGCCCATTTAATGATTTCGATTTGCTGGTAGCGCGCCAACTCTTCAGGGCTGGAGAGAACCGCTTCGAGCCCGAGTTTTTGCATTCGCTCTTGCACATCGGGCAAGCGATACACCCGTTGAACCTCGGCGTTCAATCGATCAATGATGGGTTTGGGGGTGTTGGCCGGTGCAAACAAAGCAAACCAAGTGGTGGCTTCAAAGCCCGGAACGGTTTCGGCCACGGTGGGGATATCAGGCGCGGCCGATGAGCGCTTGGCTGTGGTGACGGCCAGTGCGCGGATCTTGCCCTCTTTGGCCATGGGCAAAGCCGAGGGCATGTTGTCAAACATCAGCTGAATGCTGCCGCCCACCAGGTCTGGGATGGCAAATTGCCGCCCCTTGTAGGGCGCATGCGTCATGCTGGTACCGGTCAAGGATTTGAACAATTCGCCAGACACATGCACCGATGTGCCAATGCCGGGGGAACCAAAAGACAGCTTGTTGGGGTTGGCCTTCATGTAGCTCACCAGTTCGGCCACAGACTTCACCGGCAGGTCGTTGTTGACCACCAACAAATTGGGGGCCGATGCCACCAAGGAGATGGGGGTGAAATGCTTTTGCATGTCGTAGGGCATTTTTTCGTAAAGCGCGCCATTGATGGAATGGGTGCCCACCGTGCCCATGACCAAGGTGTATCCGTCGCCCGCAGACTTGGCCACAAAATCCGCGCCAATGTTGCCCCCCGCGCCCGGCTTGTTGTCCACCACCACGCTTTGCCCCAGTTGGGCTTTTTCACTGAACAAACGCGCCAAGATGTCTGGGGCGCCGCCCGTTGGGAAAGTCACCACCAAGCGCAAGGGTTTGCTGGGGTAAGCCGGTTGGGCCCCGGCCCATCCAATGCCCAGAAGGGCATGGCCACCCAAGGCCATCAACAGCACGGCGGCAGAGCGAACAAGTTGTTGCATGTGATTCATAGTTATCTCCAATGTCAAAACTCAAGGGGTGGTGTTGGTCAAAGGGTGAAAATCAAACGCAAAAAGACAGGCATGCTTACCCCCAATAGAAATCTGCCACCAATGGGCAGATCATCAAGGTTTATAGCGCATCCCTGTGCCTGTGAACATCGGGTTTTACCTCGCACCCATGGCCGTAGGTGCACCGACAGACACGAGTTTTACCCAACGCCGGCCGCATACGTGGCAAATGGGTCTGGGCGTGGCGGCTGCGGCAACGCTCAATATCCAAATTCAATTTGGATGCACAGCTGATAACCCACACCCCATACCGACTTGATGGGTGTCTCGGATGGGGTGGGCATGGCTGATTTGAGCTTTTTGCGCAACCTGGCCACCAATTCTTCGAGTGCATGCTTGCTCATCAAATCATCGGTTTCATCGCTGCCATACAAATCACACATCACCCCCGACTCCAAGGTGTTGTTCTCGGCTTGCATGAGTGCCACCAACAAAGTTTTTTCGCGGCTGGTCAAGCGAAGTTTGTCCGACGAGTAAGGCGAGCTCAGGGTTCTGTCACGCAAATTCAGCGACCATTCCTGCCCCACATTGACCTTCTTGATGCGCCGACCCAAGCTGCGCAACACCAGAACCAACTCCACCGGGGCAACGGGTTTGGTCAGGTAAATATCGGCCCCGCCCATTTCGTAGCCCGCCAAGCGGTCATTGAGGGACACCCGCGCCGTCAAAATCACGATACCCGCACCTGGCACGGCTTGGCGCAAGCGCTTGCACAAACTCAGGCCACTTTCCCCGGGCAGGTTCAGGTCCAAAATATACAAGTCGATCGCCTGGCGCGCCAAAATATCATCCAGTGCCGACGCGCTGTTGGCTGCATGAACCACAAAGCCATGGGCGGTCAAATGACTCTCAATTTCCTCCCTGAGCAGCCGGTCGTCTTCAACCAAAGCAACCGTCAACTTTTCTGCAATGCTCATGACTCACTGTTCCTATTCAATGGGGCGGGCAAGCGAACGCTAAACGTCACTTCGCGGTCCACGATTTCCACATCCACGTTGCCACCCATGCGCTCGACGGCAGACTTGACCAAACTCAAGCCAATGCCCATGCCCGAAATGCCCATGACATTGGGGTGCCGGTAATAACGGGTGAACAATTGGTTTTGATCGGGCAGGTTTTCAGCTGCAACTTGGTTGCCGACCTTTAAAACCACGCTGGCAGCCCCAGCGCTGCCGACTTCATGGGACAGCGTCACATTCACACGGCCATCAATGGCATATTTGTAGGCATTGCCGAGCAAGTTTTCCACCACCACACCCACCAATTGGCGGTTGCCTTGAAGGCTTGTATCGGCCGAGTGGGTGAAGTTGAATCTATCTGGGTTGGAATAGTCCATGATCGATTCCAAAACAATTTGCGTCAGGTTCAATTGCTCGTTCACATCCATTTGCCCATACTCCACCTGGTTGGACTCGGCCACGTGTTCAATCAAAGCATCCATCCGGTCTACCGAGTGGGCAATGTGCTGAACGGGGGCGTCAGATGCTTCACCCTGGGCGCGGCTTCTTTTGATCGATTCCAGTGAAAACCGAATGGTGCTCAAGGGGTTTTTCAGCTCATGGGTCAACATGTCAATCAAAGATTGGCGCTCTTTGAGTTGTTGTGCTTGGTTGTCGGCTTGCAAACGAACCAAGCGCAAGGCTTGAACTTCTTCTAACTGTTTTAACTTGCCAGCTTGGTGCTGGCGAATCACGATCCAAAACACAAACAAACTGATCAAACCGCCATTGAGTCGCCAATCAGAGATCGTAGACAAGGTGGCATCCGAATCACGCCCAGGCAACCAGCCAAAGGCCACCGCAGACCCATACACCAAAATCAGTGCGTAAAAAGCATAGCCAATCACCAGAATTTTTTGAATTCTGTGCTCTATGCCCTGCGCTTTGACCACCCCAAAAAGTTGAACCAATGGATTGATCACTAACAGCGCAAAACTCAACTCCAGGGCCAATTGCGTGCTCCCTGTCCACAGCAGGCCCAAGGTGAGTGCACAGGACAACACCAAGGCACGGACCAAGCCGTTGTACACGGCAGCGTTTTGATACTGCATCAGCACGGACCAACCCAAGATGACCGTCATGCCAACGCGCATCAATTGAAATGATTGACCCCATTTGTTCAGGATGTAGGGGTCAACCTCTGCGAAAGTTTGCGCCATCGCCCCTGTGGTCGAAAAAGTGAACGCCACGGCAGTCAGTTGAAAAATGCAATAGGTTTGCATCAGCCGGGACGAGTCCACCGTTAAAAACAACACGCCCAAAAACAACAAAGCCACAGCCAGGGCCAGGGCCACACTGATGCGCACGACCCGATCGATCACATTTTTTTGCAGATCTTTTTGGCCCATGACACCCAATTGAATCCAGCGAAATCCATCGGTGTTGATCTTGAAATAAACATCGAAGGCTTGGTTGGCATCCAAGGTTGGGGTGAAGCAAAAAAGATCATCTCTGCAGATATCCATTTTTTTGCGCTTCATGTCCCCTTGTTGCTCCACCACCCAGCGTCCGTCAAGCTGCTGATACATCCACACATGGTCTAAATAATGAGGACCCATCCGAACGACCCACGGAAGTTCGCCATCCCCAACGGCCGGGTCTGACGGATCCGGTTGTCGGGTGACCCGAATCCAGGTGTCACCGCGCAAAAACCCCAAGCGCAAAGACTTGTCAAAAGGCTGAAAAGCTTTTTGCTGAACCTCATGAATGTCCAGGCCAGCCGCTTCGTCGTGAAAATAGGCCAGCCCAAGCGCAGGCCCAGCAGCTTGGGCACACGGCCAAACAAACCCTAAAAGTAACAAGAAAATGAAAATAATGCGCCGCATACAACTCCGGATGATGGCATTGTTTGCGGGAAAAAAATGGATCCGCCCCGACAACTGTGCGCATTGATCGGGTACTTGAGAGACATTGTGAGCCCTGGGCATTGGCCAGGCCGCAGGTCCGGCATGTCAAGCCCCTGCTGCACCATCCCTTCAAACCACTTTTGCTGAGGCTGCTGTAAGCGTGCCAGTGACCCAGGCACGCCAGCCCATGGTCTACATTAGGTGGCTACCCCTCCAACCACGCCAGAACATGCTTTCTCTGCGAAACCACCCCGGTTTAAAGCCCCCACCATGGGCCAGCAGGCCAAATTCATGGTCGCTGCGTGGGTCGGCCCGCCTGGGTTTTGCCCTGCTGTTGCTGCTGTTTTTATGGGGCTGCGGAGAAAAACCGCTCACCTGGCCGTGGTCGGATCAAGCAGTCGTGGCCCCAGCGAACACACCGCCAGTGGCGCAATCTGGTGAAAGTCCCATGCTGCTGCTCAGTGCCGACAATTGGCCCATGACAGCGCCGGTTTTTCGCCAAGTCAAACGCGATTTTTACGACTGCAAAGGGTTGGTCGGCGATTGGTTTGAAGCATTGCTGTTGGCCGAAATGAATTTTTTGGCCCAAGAATCCCGCCTCAAAAACCTGCCTTCAGCGGTGTGTCTGGTTCAAATTGACCGCCAGCTCAAGCCCAGCGAAGGTCGGTTTGTGGTTCACTTTTATGCCAACGCCACAGAACTGAGCGAATGCGCCATGAAGCACCGCTGCCAATTGGCGCGCAATGTCAGCCTGGTGCTGAAAAACCAAGCGGTTTATCGGTCTTACTTTTTGTCTGATTTTGAACGTGAAAAGTACCAGCAGCACTGCATCACGCCCGATGGAAAATGGCACCCCAAAACGACTTGTTACGACTTGACGTGATGGCTGGGCGAAAGCCGTGTCAAAGAGGCACGGCCAACATGGTGTCGATGCCAAAAGAATCGACCACCACATCCATGGATGTGATGCGCCAGTTTTCCCCCGATGCTCGCAAAACGGCACGGTAGCGGGCCACCATGTACAAGCGGCTCACCCCTTCTTCGCTGGACTGGTAGACCACCAAATTGGCCCGCGCTTGCACCATGGATTCGGGCAAAGGCTGGCACTGCACATTGGTCACTTGGCGCAACAAGCGGTCTCTGCGGTACGTCAACACGCCCTTGGCCAGCATCGCTACCCGGTCACGAACCATGCCATGGGAGTAGCAACCCATGATGGGCAAAGGCAAGCCCAAGTCTTGGTTCTCCCGCGACAACACACGGTAAACACACTCTTCAGCATCGAACAAGGCTGTCCAGGCTTCGAATTGCTCAGCATCTAGCAACTCCGCATAGACGTTGAAAAAGGACCGGACGGCCTCCAGGTGAGTGCTCATGCCGGCTTCCCCTCTGCCTGGGCGCCGCCCAAGCCCATGATGCGGTGGTAAAAGCTCCAAAAACCGCGAATGGATATTTCTTGCGACAAATAGTCTGTGTCTTGAACCGGCCCCACCCCGCCCATTTCCAACACCTCGTGTCCGCCTGGTCGACGATGGCGAATGCCTTGTTGCACCAAGCGCAAAGCCTCGCCATCTTCCAAAGAGATGTAGCCCGATGGGCCAATGAAGTTGGCGGTCAACATTTTGTCGTGGGTTTGTTCGGGTGTGTCTGATTCAAAACCCAAATACGTGATGTGCAACTCCACTTCATCCGGACCTTTGGGCCGCAGGTGACGGATGGCGTAGGTGTTGTCCACCTGGGCAACGACCAAGGACGGAAAAATAGACAAGATGGTGGTTTTGTAACCGTCGCCCAAATCCAGGGGCACATGGATCAAGGCGGGATCGGCCATCTTCATGTCGGGGTTGAACTTACCGGTGCCTTCATAGGCCTGGGCCATCAGGGCCTGGTTGTCTTTGTCGGTGGCACTGAGAATGGAATGGTTCCAGGTGTTTTTCAAGTCGGCATCCACTTTGATACCGCCTTGCATCGTGGGTTGCTGCAAGCCAAACGAGACTTGGAATTGATGCAGCAAAGACCCATGGTAGGGGTCGCGCACATTTTCGTTGTAAAGCTTCCAATTGCCAGGAATGCGTTGGCGCAAATAGCCCAACACTTTGGGTTTGCGTTGAACCAATAGCCGCTCTATTTGGGACAGCGAATGGGGCCCTAAAAAAGCCTTTAAGTCAGGGGGGGCAGCATGAAAGCTGCCAAAAATCAAACCCCCATGGGATTGGACCTGCAACACATTCAAGCCATGGTCTGATTTTTTAAAAGTGGCGGGCATGCCGCCCTTGCCCTTCATCCCTTTGAGCAGAGGCACGCCCGTGAGTTCTCCTTTGAGGGAATAACTCCACAGGTGATAGGGACAGGTCAAACTTTGCGCACGGCCACGGACTGCAGTGACCAGTTGCGCGCCACGGTGAGCGCATGAATTTTCAAAGGCATGAAAGCCGTGGTCTTCAGATCGGGTGATCACCACCTGCGTATCGCCAATCCAATTGGTGACAAAGCTGCCGACTTCTGGCAACTCCACCTCATGGCACAAATAGTTCCAAACTGGGCCGCGAAAGATGCGCTCGTTTTCCAATTGGTAAATATCCGCGTCTGTGAACACGGCATAGGGCACCCGAGAAAAGTCTGACGTGGGCCAAGCATTCGGGTCTTGGGCCATACCTTTGTCCATCTTGTACTCCTGATTTTTGATCGCGCCACCCTGCGCGATGTTTTTTGTTTATAACACGCCAGTTCTTGCATTTGCGTCGCGCTAACACGCACGCACAAGGCCATGAACGAAGCCATGCCCATGCCATGGAACGATTAGAAAATGTACCAGTCGCGTGCGCTCTGCCCATGTTGCAAGATTCGCAATTTCGGCGACAATGCACCGCAATAACTATTTGCAGTGTCAGGGTAAAAAATCCGACCTGCATCAACAACAAAAGCAATGCGCAAAAAATATGGCCCTGGCAGGCCACATCAGATAGGGCAACACAATGACCGCCAGCGTCATTGCCCAAGCGTCTGTGCTGTTGCGCTTTTGCTGCACATCAAATGTTTGTCTGAGGTCAACGGTGCTGTTTGACCATTGTGCCGAATGCAAACGCTGTTGCAACATTGACGATGGCCACCCTCCCCTTGAAGTCAGTCTCACCCGGGCAGAAAAAAAGAAATTGGGCAGTGTGTGTATTGAAAAAAGTTGTGAGCACCTGGGCGATCAAGGATGCACCATGGGCGACGACAAGCCTTTCGCATGCAGCCTCTACCCCCTTTCTTTTGACCCTGTGCGCAGACAGTTCCTGTACGACACCGAGTGTCCACTGATGCCCACCTACGTCAAACAACTCAAACAACCCGACAGTGACGCCCAAGCCCACTTTTCCATGGTGCAAAGCGCAATCTTCAAGTTGGAAAAAAAAGACCCCGCTTTTTTGCAACAAAATTTCACCATTGATGTGGATTACTTTGATTTAAAAAAGTTACCGCACCCACCTCTGCCAAAGGAATTTCGCAAATGATTGTTTCGCCCTTGAGAGCCATTGAATCGGCCAACCAAGTCAACGATGTCCAGCACGTTGGTTATCAAAGTTGGACCCCAGACAACCTCTGTATCTTGAGCGAGCACAACGACATCACTTATTACACCTCCCGGTGGGACGCTTTGTGCCCCTATATTGATGTGACCGAGGAGATGCTGGCCAAGGCACCCAAGCCTTTCATTGTTTATGCGTTGCCTCCAGAAGGGCCTTATGGTGTGCCCATCAACGACCAATATGGTTTGGTGGACACCTTCTCCAAGGACTTCTGGGAGGAGCCCCGCAGAGCCCGAAAATTCTGCGAGTACGACAAACAATACAAAGCATTCGACATCAGCGAAGAGGTGATTTCAGGCGCCCGCATCACCGTTGACGACATGTTTGAAATGGGTGGCGAGCACTTCGCCAATTGCTACATCGACGACTTGGAAATCGAAGGCTTTGTGGACTACATCCGCAAACTTGATATTTTGGTCATCAAAGTCCACGACCCTTTGGGTGAACTGGTATTGACCGATGTGTCCATCATGCTGCCCGAGTACGACCAGTTGTATGGCAGTTTTTGCCAATGGAACCGGGCCTTCAAAAATCGCTCCCCTGGCATGTATGCCTGTTTGCTGGCCAGCCGCTGGGCGGCCAAAAACGGTTTGCGCTATTACAACCTCGGTCCGGTGGGCGACTACGGATACAAATCCTTGTTTGTCACCGACCACGAACCCATTTACGCGTTGGCCCTGACCGACCCCGGTCATCCCTTGGCGCTGGACACCTCATCGCCCCTGCATACCGATTTCACACCTGATGTGTGGAACCAAATTTATCGGTCTTCCCCAGCGATCAAAAAAGCCAAGGCCATGGCCTAAGCGGTTTCGGTATCCGTTGGGTCACTCCCCGCGGGGGAGTATTGTTGTGGCCTCCTAAGCTTGGGCTGCCCATCAAAACACGTGCTTTTCGCCAAAGCTGTGGTCGTAGTCCATCATCAATTCCTCGCCTGTTTTGATGCGACGCAAGGCCTCGAACTCACCACTTTTTTTCATCCGTAAATTGGGTTTTTTGGAGTGGTTCAGGTAGAAGGCCATGTCCATGGTGTTGAGCCCCATGGTTGAAACCCGCACCTCATCTTTGTGGTGGTAACAAAAAATATCAATTTGCTGGCGCACACTTTTGGGCAACTCAGCGATTTCTTTGCGGGTGAACTTGACGTCTTTGGGATGCGCCATGGTTTGCAGCGGATGCACCCCCTTGGGTATGGTCCGTATGGCAAATACGCCGATGCCATGCACAGGGGAGATGCCCAATCGGCAATAAACCGATTGATCCAAATGTTTGAAGATTTTATTTTTCAGGGCTGACATCTTGTGGGTTCCAACGATGGGGTGGCGGATTCTGGCACCAATCCTCTGCACAGTCTAAGCCCATTTAGAACTGATCACCGTCGCGAATCAGCTGCCGCGGCACCGGGGCGAACGCCCGCTTTTGGTGCAAAAAGAGTGGCCCATGGATGCCATGGGTCTGCATGAACTGGCCCATAATCCCCGCAGTCTTTTTCAACAATCAACCCCATGCCCAACGCCCACCCTCCCCGCACTTACAAGTATTACGATTTCATCGTGGTGGCTTTTGTCTGCGTGCTGCTGTGCTCTAACCTGATTGGGCCTGGCAAGGCGGCTCAAGTGGAGTTGCCCTGGTTGGGCACCGTGGTGTTTGGCGCGGGCGTGCTGTTTTTTCCCATCGCATATTTGTTTGGTGACATCCTCACCGAGGTCTACGGTTATGCCCACGACCGGCGTGCCGTTTGGTGTGGCTTTGGCGCTTTGCTGTTTGCAGCCTTCATGTCGGGTGTCGTGGTGAATTTGCCGACTGCACCGGGCAGCTACAACGAGCAGTTGCAGCAGGGCTTGAACATGGTGTTTGGCAACACCTGGCGCATCGTGGCGGGTTCCATCGTGGCCTTTTGGGTCGGCAGCATGGTCAACAGTTTCGTCATGGCCAAGATGAAGATTTGGACCCAAGGGCGTCACCTCTGGGCCCGTACCATTGGCTCGACCGCGGTGGGCGAATTGTTCGACTCATCCCTCTTTTATGTGATTGCTTTTTACGGCATTTGGCCCACCGAGCAAGTGGTGGCAGTGGCCATCGCCCAGTACTTTCTCAAAACCGGCTGGGAAGTGCTGGCCACCCCACTGACCTACCAAGTGGTGGGCTGGCTCAAGCGCAAAGAAAACGAAGACCACTACGACCGCGACACCGACTTCTCACCCTTTCGCGTCAAGGTTTGAAGCGGTGTCAAGCGCCACTTGCAGCAGCAGGCACGGGTGCCACCTTTGACTTGGCTTGCAATTGCTTGACCGCCATGCTCTCCAAGTAACGCCGCAGTCTCGACAAGCCCACATCGTGTTCATACAAATGCTCGCGCTCACGGGCGTCGCTCTCCATTTGCTCGAGCATCACACGATCTTGCTCGAGCACACGCCAGTGCCGCGCCTCTAATCGGTTGCGGTACAAAAAGCGCCAGGCACTGCGCTGCCAGCCACTGACTTTGCGGCAGCGCCAGAAAAAGACGGCAGCCAATTGCGGGTTGATCGGTGTCACATAGCCCACGATGATGAAGTTGCCCCCCGGTCCACCGGTTTTAGGGTAAGGAATTTCCAAGCGCATCCAATGCGAGCCCGTGTCTCCCCATTCGGTCCAATCAAAATTGATGTCGCGCTGGCCTTCTTTTTCAAACACAAAGCCATGCTCGGTGCGGCGCAACTGAAACTTGGCGCTGATGTCGCCTTCGGCCATGGAATGCGACTGCTTGTGCAAAAAGCTGCCGTGCATCGGGTCCATGACGTTCTCTAAGGCATAGCGGTAATCGCATTGCCATTCGTTGTAGCAAAGAAAATGGGCGTGCTCTGCGCTGGACAGCTCGTCGGGCACGATCAATGGCGGGGGTTGCTCCACATGGGTGGCACTGTTGTACAACCAGATTGCCCCATGGGCTTCTTTGACGTGAAAAGCGCGCGCTGCGCGTGAGCCCTCCAGGGTGCAGCCGGGGCTGGCCGGGACCTTGGTCACCATGCCATCACAGCGCACCTCGATGCCGTGATAGGGACAAGCCAAGCGGTCGCCCAACACCACCCCCATCGACAAGGGTGCACCGCGATGCGGGCAATGGTCTTCCAGGGCATGCACCTGTCCTGAATGATCGCGCCACAAGGCCAACTTGTGTCCCAGCCGACGCAATGACAAGGGCGTGTCTTTCAAAAAATGCGAGGGGCACAAGGGGTACCACAGGTCCTCCAAGCCGCGTTGCAAAAGCTGCTCCACCGCAAGTGTTTGTGCATTGGTCATGGTCATACCCCCAATTTGTGAATTTCGGCTTCAAAAGTTTGCTCGGTCCACGGCTGACCATTGGGCCCCAAGGGACCGCTTTGATTCAGGTAGGCCACCAAGGGTGCCAGCTCGGTGATGCCCGATGAAAAAGCACGCTCCAGCGCGTCTCCCAACAAGTCTTCAAAGGGGGTGGGTGGTCGCTGCTGCGCCTGGTTGGGCTGCAAAAAACGTGTGGGTTGAAGGGCGCTCATGCTTTTTTCTCCGTCAAGAATCCGCCACCGGCCGCACTCTGCGGTTGGCGGCGGGTGTGGCCATCGATGCCACCATCAATGGCCCATTCGGCAAACACAGTGGGGCCGGGCGTGAACTCTCTGGGTTGCCAGGCTGGTGTGAGGTGGTCTTCGTCGGCGTTGTATTCGATCAAGCCACCGCAAGGGTTTTCAAAATACCAAAAGTAAGCCGAAGATACTGGGTGCCGGCCCGGGCCGAGCTGGGTTTTCCAACCACAACGCCCCATGTGCAAACCACCGCCAAAGACCTCATGGATATCGCGCACGGTGAAGGCCACATGGTTCAAGCCCACGGCTTTTCCTGGCACCTGCAACAAAAACACATCATGGTGGCCCGCATGGGGCGCACAGCGCATGAAGACGCCACGGCCAGGGTAACGATCCGAGGTCACAAAGCCCAAGGCTTGGTAAAAATCTTCAGCGGCTTGCAGGCGATCGGTGAACAACACCACATGGCCAATGGCCACCGGCGTGGCCCGCTCGTACACCGGCGAAGCCTGGTCAACGCGGCGAATGTCCCCATAGGCATTGGCCGCTGCGCCGCGCACATCCACCGGGCGTTTGCAGCTCAAAGCAAATACTTGGCGCAGGCCGTGCGGGTCCAGACACGACACCCGTGCATCTGGACTGACCCCAGCGGCGTCCACACCCTGGCTTTGAAAACCAGGCATGGACTGGAGTTGCTGGTGCAACTGTTGCAAGCTGGCGGTGTCGAGTACCCCCCATTGCACCTCGCGCAAGGTGGCCCCCGGCTCGATGGCGGCGTCCAAGCTGGGGTCTTGCATGGCACGCACACACACCTGTGCCCCATTCAGGGTTTCCCAGGTTTGGCCGGTGGTCCCCAAAGACAAAGGCTGCAAGCCCCAGTCGTTGAAAAAATGGTGCACACGTTGCCACTGCTCGGGCGTGTCTTCAATGCCGTAGGTGATGCGGTCAATGCCTTCGATCATGTCAATCCTTGGGTGTGTGCTGCATGGCCTAAACCGCCATGGCGGCGCTGCGGTGATGCAAGTAGCGCAAGGCAGACAACACCGTCAACATAGATGTTTTGGGGTTGTCTGGCAAGGGTTGGCCACGCATGGTCAATTGCATTTGACCAAACGCGCCACGCACGTCAATTTCATGGATGTTTTCTGTCACGCCCGGGTCGGCAATCAGGCGCGCGCGGGTGGCTTGCAGCCCCAAGCCGGCCAAGGCAATGGTGGCCGCCACGTTTGCATTTTTGGGGTATTTGAGGGCCACTTCAGCGGCACTGCCTTCGATGAGCACCGTGGCTTCGCGCAAGTTGTCCAACGCCACCACCGACTCAGCGGCACTGCCACGCCAACCCTGCGGGGGCTTGCGCCCGGTGTAGGTGACTTCGCTCAAGCCGCCCCAGCGTGCAGCGGCAATGGCATCAATGCCACCAATGGCCCCACTGAGCACATGCACCTGGGTGTGTCCAGCCCGGGCTGCATCTTCCACGCGTTGGGCCAAACCGGGGGTGGCCAAAGCACCGATCGACAACAAGGCACACTCAACGCCTCGCTGCAACGCGGGCAACACATGTTGATCAATGGCGCTGTGGCCTGCGCACTCCAGCACCCATTGCGCGTCGTCCGGCACCTCGGTCACCACCTGCACCGATGGCCCCAACCACTCACGCGCGGCCTGAACCGACCGCGGCGTGACCACCACATGGCGCACCGAAAAATCTGGCCAATCCCGGGTGCGCTGCACGATGGCACGGCCAATGGCGCCCAAACCGATCAAGGTCAAACCCGTGCGCTGGTTCATGTGGCTTCCTTTCGGGGCGGGCCGGCAAATTTAATGCCAAATGGCCCCCAGTTGTTCATGTCCACCTCGACCATCACCGGCCCATCCAGGGCCAGGGCCTGGTCCAACACGGCGTCACAGTCTTGGGGGGTGGCGAGCAAAAAATGCGGGATCTTCAAGCTGCCACACAGCATTGAGAAATCTGGCGTGCACAAATCCACATAACAGCGGCGGCCGCCATACATCGCGTCTTGGATGTTTTGGATCACGCCATAACGTTGATCGTTCATCACCAGCACCACGATTTGTGCGTTTTCTTGCTTGGCACAAGCCAGTTCACCGGGGTTGAGCATCAACCCACCATCGCCCACCAAGGCCACGGTTTTGCGCCCCAACTGGTGCGCCTGCGCCGCCAACGAGGCGCCGATGCCCATGGCCAAACCTTGACCGATGCCCCCGCCCAAGGCGTGCACGCCCGCGCGCGGGTGGTCCAAGCACAGGCTGCGGTTGCCCCACATGCTGTTGGACAAGGTGATGTCACGCACCCACCACAAACCTTGGGCGGTTTTTTGTTGTGCGCGGTTCAAGCTGTCTTTGAGGGCCACATACGGGCCCAGGCTGGTGTCGACCACGGCCTCGGCCGCTTGGCGCGCTTGGGCCACGGCCTGGGGCCAAGCCGCATCGCAGTGCATACGGCCTTGCAAGCGATCGGCCAAGGCGTGCAAAGCCAAGCTGGCATCGGCGTGCACAAAGTGTTGGCTGCTGTAGGCCCGCTGATCGGCCAAAGGGTTGGCATCGATGCGGCAGCGGTTGCTGGGCAATTGCAATTTGTAATTGAGGGTTTCATTGCTGCGCAAACGCGAACCCACCACCAGCATGGCGTCGACCTGGGCATACAAGGCCTCCACGGGCTTTTGGACATTGAAGGCCCCCAAACTCATCGGGTGCTGCTCGGGCACGACACCACGGCCCTGCACCGATGTGACCACGGCCCAACCCATGTCGATCAAGCGTTGCACCGCAGCGCCCGCATGGCGCGCGCCACCCCCCAACCACAACAGGGGGCGCTGCGCGGATTGCAAATGCCCGGCCAACACATCCATTTGCGCGTCACTCGGGATCAGCGGTGCCAAGGGCAAGGGGGATACATCTGCGGGAATGTCGAGCAACTGAGCCTGCACATCGATGGGGATTTCAATGCTGACCGGGCCACACGGCGGCGTGTGGGCCAAACGGTGCGCTTCGCGCAGAATGCTCAAAGCGCTGTGGGCATCGCGGATGCGAAAAGCCGCCTTGCTGACCGCCGAAAGCATGGCCAATTGCGCCGGTGCTTCGTGGATGTAGCCCCAATCGCGGTCCACATAGGCGGACTCAATTTGACCGGTCAGATGCAGCATGGGTGTGCCCGCGGTCAAGGCCTCCACCAAAGCCCCTGCGGCATTGCCCGCGCCAGTGCCTGTGCTGGTGATGCAAACGCCCCAGGTCGCGCTCACACGGGCGGCCGCATCGGCCATGTTGCAAGCGCCGGCTTCACCACGCGCAGACACAAAACGCACTTGCCCGCGCTGATGCATGGCGTCCAGGATTGGCATGTTGTGGATAGAAATCACGCCATAGGCGGTTTTCACCCCAGAGGCTTCCATAAACCGCACCGCCAGTTCTCCCACGGTGATGCGGTGGGCAGTTATTTCAGATGGGCGAGGCGTGGTTGTCATGCGGCAATGCGGTTGAGGCTGCGCTGGGGTGGCGCTGCGGGGTGGGCCTGGGCGTGGGCTTGAAAGGTGGGGTCAATGTGACTGACACGCTGGGTCAATTGGGCCGAAGCGTGTTGCACGTCTTGCACCACGCGGGGCAAATCTTGGGGATCAATGCGCTGGCTGGGTATGGTCACACTGATGGCGGCGACCACGTGATTGAATTCATTGGTGACCGGGGCCACCACGGTGGATATGCCCGACTCAAAGCCGCCCTGGCTGGTGCCATAGCCTTGCGCCTTGTCATGCTCAATCATCTTGAGCAATTGGCTGCGGGTGGTCGGTGTTTGAGGGGTGAATTGGGGCAAGGGTTCTTCGGGGTAGAGCTCGGTCAGTTCAGGCAGCCCCAAGTGCCCCATCAAGACACGCCCCAGCACGGTGGCATGCGCGGGCAATCGGGCACCCACTTGTATCGAGTGAAACAAAGCGTTGCGGCCCGGCGACTTGACCACAAACACCACCTCAGTGCCCTCGCGCAACACCAAATGCGATGAATACCCGGTGCGCTCACACAAGGCCGCAATCACCGGGCGCGCCTGCTCGGCCATCTCCATCGAGGCAATGGTTTCAAAGCCCAAGCGCAACACACCCAAGCCCAGCCGGTAGGTGACCCCATCTGCGGCGCGCTCCACAAACCCCATTTGCTCCAAGGTGTAGAGCATGCGAAACACCGAAGCCCTGGGCATGTCGAGCTTGCGCGCCAGCGCTGCGCTGGTGTGGGCGGGTTCGTCACGGGTGAATTGCTGCATCAATTGCAGCCCTCTTTGCAAGGCCGGAACGATGTAACGATCGGATTCGCTCATGCACCCTCACCCGCCGTGGCGAACAACAAATCGTTGACGCGCTCGGAGGCCTCGAGCGGACAAGCGTGCCCGACTTCCCCCAACAAATGAAAGGGCAGGCCCAAAGCAGCCGCCAACTCTGCGCAGCCTTGGGCGGGGGTGATGCGGTCGGCCTGCCCGCAAGCGACATCCACCGGACAAGCCAGTCCACGCAAATAGCTGGCCAAATCGTCACCCGCCAACATCTGGCTGGCTTGTGTGTAACCGGCAGGAATGACCTGCGCCATGGTGTGCTCCACCCAAGCCAGTTGTTCCGCGCTGGCTGTAGAAGAGAGCATGGCGCTGGCACGCTGCGCGGCCATGCCTGCGGGGCCCAGGGTTTGGAGTTTTTCCAAACGATCGTGCAATTTGCGTGCGCGCACTTGGGGGTCTGCCAAGCCATAGCCAGCTGACGGGGCCAACAACCACAGGTGCTTGACCCGTTCAGGCTTTGCCTGGGCAGCGGCACTGGCCATCAAACACCCCAACGAGTGGCCCACCAAATGCACCTGTGCACAAGCCAGCGCATCCAACCAAGCCCACACGCGCGCGGCGTAATCGCTGGCCAGGGGTTGATCGGGTTGCACGGGTGTGCTTTGCCCATAGCCCGGCGCATCCCAGGCCAAGATGCGCACACCCCGCTGCTGTGCGGCTTGCAGTTGGGCCAACCAGCTGCCGGACGCAGAACCTATGCCATGCAACAAAACCCAGATCGGCTGACCCACGCTGCCCGCACTGCCCGCACTGCGGTACGCCACCTGACCCAAGGGGGTTGAGATGCATTGCAGCGGAAAGTCCAGGATGCGCTCAGACAAAGACATGGGGACCGTCCATCACGCTTTGGTCAGGTTGCGCTTGATCGCTGCCAAGGGAGAGTCGGGCGGGTACACCGGTGTGATGGGCTTGGGTGAGCCCAGCATCACGCACATCAGCGCGTCCTCTTCTCCGACATTGATCTCTTCGCGGTACACGCCGGGCGGGACCGATATCAAGTCGCGCTCACGCAACACCGACTCCCAGCGCTCGCCATCTTTTTCGCAAATCACCTTCATGGTGCCGCGCAGCAAGAAAAAGATTTCCTCGACGTCATAGTGGATGTGCGAGGGGCCTTCGTGGCCCGCCGGAATGATCATGGTCGAGAAGGTGAAGTGCCCACACGGCACCGTGTTGTTGTCGCTGGACACGCCGGTTGCACCGGTGCCGACGTAGCGCATTTGGGCGCGGCGGTATTTGGGGTCGAAGTCGGCTTGAAACTTCAACGCATCCCAGTCATAGCGGCGGGTTTCAAACCGTGCGACGCGAGAGGCCATCCATTGCTCAAACGATTGACCCGGTTGGCGCAGCATGCTGGCCTGGATATCGGCTTCTGAAGGGATGTTGGCGTTGAGCAAGCCACGCTCATTGAACATGGGTTGATTGGCAGCGGTGTGGGTTTGTGACATGGTGGGTTT
>CAMDJU010000025.1 GCA_945900695.1 Bordetella parapertussis
AGCTTGCGGAAGTATTCAACCGCGCTGCACACGTTGTTGGCCACATACAGCGACTGCAAGTCGTTGGAGGCGACGACGATGACCTTTTGGCACATGTCGCGGGCAATCGGCAAACCAAAGCCACCGCACACCACGTCACCCAAAAAGTCGAGCAACACAAAATCAAAGCCCCAGTCGTGAAAACCGAGTTTTTCCAGGGTTTCAAAGCCGTGGATGATGCCGCGCCCACCGCAGCCGCGACCCACCTCGGGCCCACCCAGCTCCATGGCATAAACGCCGTCGCGCTTGAAGCACACGTCGCCAATTGCCACGGCTTCGCCGGCGAGTTTTTTCTTAGAAGAGGTTTCTATGATGGTGGGACAGGCCTTGCCACCAAACAACAGGCTGGTGGTGTCGCTCTTGGGGTCGCACCCAATCAGCAACACCTTTTTGCCTTGCTGGGCCATCATGTAACTCAGGTTGGCCAGGGTGAAGCTTTTGCCAATGCCGCCCTTACCGTAAATGGCAATGATTTGGGTTTCTTTCTTGACTTCGCCCGTGTGCACGGGTTCGGGCTCTTGGGAGGCCTCTTGGCGCAGGCGATCGACAAACTTCACTGGCTGCGGTGTCGCCCCTAGTTGGTTGTTGCTCATGCGAAGCTTCTCCAGTCCAAAATCATCTTCAAACACAGGTCATCACCAAACGCGGTTGCGTAAGCCGCATGGGCTTGCGATGGCGCTTGGTGGTGGGTGATCAAACCGTCCAGCGATAAACGCCCGCTGTTGGCGAGTTCGGTGACGGCCAGCAAATCGGCACGCTGCCACTGAGCGGCGGTGCGCACCGTGGCCTCGCGGGCATAGGCCTGGGCAAATTCAAATTGCAAGGCTTGTCGATAACTGCCGGCCAACACAATTTCGCCGCCCGGGGCCAGGCGTTGCATCCATGAACCCAAGGCATCGGCCTGGCCGCTGACGTCGTATATGGCTTGGTAGTTGTGGCGTTCGTCGTCTTGTGGCTTGCACACCACATAACCCTTCGCACCGCTCATGCGTGCGGCATGGGTTTCCCACACAGTGGGGGCGGGGGCCCCTGCGGCCACGGTCAGGCGTGCCAGCAAGCGACCCATCACACCATGGCCAATGATCAAATCGGGTGCCACGATGTCTTGGCGCCTCCCGCCCAAAGCCACTGCGTGATAGGCCGTGGCGGCCAAGGCCAACAGCACAGCGCGCTCTTGCAAATGGTCTTGAACCACCACCACGCGGTTTTGCGGCACCACCAAACGCGAAGCCGCGCCGCCAAACAGGCTTTTGACATCTTGAAAACAACTGGAGCCGGGCACAAACACCCGCTGTCCCACCGACAGCTGGCATTGGGGGCCGGTGCGGATCACCCGGGCCACGGTTTCGTCACCGGGCACCAAGGGGTAGCCCAAGCCGGGGAAGGCGGGCATGCTGCCGTCCCACAACAAACGCTCTGTGCCGGTGCTGATGCCGCTGAACTCGACTTCGACCTCGGCCTCGCCCACACCGGGTGCGGGCAAGTCCAAACCGCGCACCGAGAGGTGCTGCGGACTTTGGAAGACAATGGCCTGAGCTTGCATACGATGTAATTTAAAGTTGACGTGCAAACGTGTCAAGTAAAGATGACGCTTTGTTTCGTTTCCTAGGGAAAACACTGAGATTTGCGGCCCACCAGGATCTGGGTTTGCAAGGGCACGGCATTGGGAACGGCTTCAATGTGGGTGAAACCGGCTTGGGCCATCATGTGGCTCAGTTCGTTCGGGGTGCGCAGCCGCCCACTGCCCATGGCCAACAGGTAAAAATGAAAGTAAGCATCCCCCAAGGGCCGTGTCCCAGGCGCTTGGGCCATGGGTTCGGCCATCAACAGGGTTCCGCCCACAGGCAAGGCCTGGTGGATGGCCTTGAGCAGGGTCAGCACATCGGCATCCGGGTGGTCGTGGGCAATGCGGATCAAAGTCACCAAGTCGGCGCCCCTGGGCAGCGGGTCGCGCAAGAAGTCACCGCCATGGGTTTGGATGCGCTGACCTAAGCCGTGTTGATCGATCTGCTGCTGCGCGATGCCCGCCACTTGCGGCAGGTCAAACAAATGCAAGCGCAAATGGCTGGCGTGCGCGGCCAAACGGCGCACAAAGCCACCCTTGCCCCCGCCCACGTCGAGCACTTGTTGGTGCCCATCAAAACGGTAAGCAGCGAGCACTTCATCGATCACAAACGGCTGCGATGCGGCCATCAGCTCGGAGTAGCGGGCCACTTTGTCGTCTTGCCATGAGCGCGCACCCGGGCTGTGGGCATCTTGGGCGTAAGGCCAATAAGCGGCCATTTCGCTTTGTGGCATTTGGTCACGCAACAAGGCCACGGGGTCATGCATGTCGTGGTAGAGCGCCGCGTGGTGCTCGATCATGGCGCGCAAACCCGCGTGACCGGCCACGGGCGCACCCAAGGCGCCCAAGCCATAGCGGTCTGGGCCGCGCCACTCCAGCAGCCGCAAGGCCACCGCCGATTGCAACAAGCGCTGCAAAGCGTGGGGCGAGACCTGGCACAGCAATGCCAACTCTTGCAAGCTGCGCGGCGACTGGGCTACTTTTTCCAAAATTTGCAGGCGCACACAAGCCAGCAAGACCTGCGAGTAGACAAATCCGGCCATCAGGTCAAACACTTGGCGCGCCCGGCGCTGGGTGACCCAGCGGGTGAAGGGGTTGGCCACGCTCCAGCGGTACATGGTGCTGGAGGTGAGCCAAGCATCCCACCAGCGGTCGATGGCGTCGCGCCAGGCGGGGCGGCGGGTCAGTGCGCCCAAGTCGTTGGAGAGGTCCAGGGTTTTCATGGCGGTATTCGTCTGGCTTGGGTTGGGGGCCTTTGGGGCTTAAGCGGTTTGGCGGCCAGCGGGCGCAGGGCTTTGGCGGTATTTTTCGCAAGCCTCGCGGGGCACCAAGCGTTCGGACTCGAGGCGCACCAACTGGCGCAGCGCCGAGGCAGCGGCGCACTCGGGCACCGAATCCACGGTGGCTTGCACCAGCGATTCGAAATGCGCGATCGCCCCGGACAAGCCCAGATCGGTGGCGGCGCTGGGTCGGCTGTGCTGCAGGTCTTGGCCCACAGGTTTGCCCAAGGCCTCGGCTTGGCCGATCACATCGCGGATGTCATCGGCCACTTGATAAGCTTCGCCCAGGCATTCGCCCAGGGCGCGCCAAGGCTGGGGGTCGGCGCCAGCGGACAAGGCGCCAGAACAGGTGGCGGCAACAAACAAGGCCCCGGTTTTGGCACGCTGGTATTGGCCCAGATCGGCGCGGGTTTCGCACTCCCAGGCTTGGCCCGCCACGATGCCCGACGGTGCGCCCACGCCTTCACCCAGCAGCTCGAGCAAGCCCACCAAGCGCTGAGGGTGGGCGGCACCAGCGCGCACCAGGGTCTGATAAGCGGCCACGATCAAAGCGTCACCGGTCAACAGTGCCAAGGGCTCGCCAAACTGCTTGTGCACGGTGGGCAGGCCACGGCGGGTATCGGCATCGTCAAAACAAGGCATGTCGTCGTGCACCAGGGACGCACAGTGCATGAACTCCAAGGCCACGGCAGCGGCATCGGTTAGCGCTGGCGCGTCTTGGCCACACGCGCGCGCCACGGCCACACACAGCTGGGGCCGGATGCGCGCCCCCCCCGGAAACACGGCATGGCCCATGGCGGCCATCAAGCGCGGTGGCGCTGAAGGCCCACCGGACAGGGCCAAATGCTGAACCAGGGCTTGTTCGATGCGGGCGAGGACGTTGTTTCCCATGGCGACTCCTTGAATGTGTCAACTGTAATTGACATTAATAAGTGTCAATATATCTCATAAACCGGGCTTGTCAACCGGGTTTGTCTGCGGTTTGGGCCCGCGCTCGCAGGGCCCGCCGTGTGGCCGCGCGCAGGTCTGGCCCGCTGGGGCCTGACAATGGCGGCATGGACATGCGATGGAAACCCAGCGTCACCGTGGCGGCGGTGATCGAGCGGCAAGGCCGCTACCTCTTGATCGAGGAACACACGCCAGAGGGCTTGCGCCTGAACAACCCGGCCGGTCACCTCGACCCCGGTGAGTCGCTGGTGCATGCTTGTGAGCGCGAAGCCTTGGAGGAAACCACCCACACCTTCAGTGCCGAGGCCTTGGTCGGCGTTTACCTGTCGCGCTTTCAGCGCCCGGCGCGTGGCGAACAAGCGGCAGAGGACATCACCTACCTGCGCTTTGCGTTTTGCGGCACTTTGGGTGAAGCCATCGCGGGCCGCCACTTGGACCACGGCATCGTGCGCACGCTGTGGATGAGCCCCGACGAGGTGCAAGCCAGCGTGGCGCAACACCGCAGCCCCTTGGTGTTGCGCTGCGTGCTGGACCACCAAGCGGGTGTGCGCTTGCCACTCACGGCGCTGCACACCGATGCGTCGGTGCACGCGCTGCACACCGCCCCACGCGGATAATTCAGCGCATGACCAAGAAGCACAAAGTGGTGGTGGGTTTGAGCGGCGGGGTGGACTCGGCGGTGAGTGCTTGGCTGCTCAAACAGCAAGGCCATGAGGTGCTGGGCATCTTCATGAAAAACTGGGAAGACGACGATGACAGCGAGTACTGCGCATCGAACGAAGACTTTGTCGACGCCGCTGCGGTGGCCGATGTGGTCGGCATTGACATCGAACACATCAACTTCGCCGCCGAATACAAGGACCGCGTGTTCGCCCAGTTCTTGCAAGAGTATCAAGCTGGGCGCACGCCCAACCCGGATATCTTGTGCAATGCAGAGATCAAATTCAAGGCCTTTTTAGACCATGCCATGGCAAGCGGCGCTGACAAAATCGCCACCGGCCACTACGCCCGCGTGCGCGAACAAGGCAATGCCGTGCAATTGCTCAAAGGCCTGGACCCGGGCAAAGACCAAAGTTATTTTTTGCACCGTTTGCGCCAAGACCAATTGCGCCAAACGCTGTTTCCGGTGGGCGAACTGCACAAAAGCGAAGTGCGCCGCTTGGCCACCGAGATTGGTTTGCCCAATGCGCAAAAACGCGACTCCACCGGCATTTGCTTCATTGGCGAGCGCCCATTCCGTGCGTTTTTAAACCACTACATCGCCAGCACACCGGGGCCGGTGCTGGACGAGCGCGGGCGCTGTGTGGGCGAGCACATGGGCCTGAGTTTTTACACCTTGGGCCAGCGCCAAGGCCTGGGCATTGGTGGCGTGAAAGCCAGCGGTGCCGCGCGTGGTGCGGGCGACCATGCGCCCTGGTTTGTGGCGCGCAAAGACATGGCCCACAACACCTTGTGGGTGGTGCAAGGCCATGACCACCCCTGGCTGCTGTCGCAGCACTTGCAAGCGCAGGACCTGAGTTGGGTGTCTGGGCAGGCCCCCAGCGCCGACACGCTGGCGGCCAAAACCCGTTACCGCCAAACCGACGCCCCGTGTCACGTCACCGCCATCGGCCCCGATCACCTGGGCTTGGCCTTTGAGCCGGCGCAGTGGGCCGTGACCCCGGGTCAATCGGCGGTGCTCTACGACGGCGAGGTGTGCCTGGGTGGGGGCGTGATCCATCAGGCCAGTGCACTCGAGCGCGTTTTGCCTGAAGCAGCGACGCCGCCTCGCTCTCAGCGCCGCTCGCGCCAACCGCACCGGGCCTGATCGGACCACCACAGCCGTCACGGGGCTCCGCCCCATGCCAGCCGAGCCCCTGCCCCGATGCATGGGGCAACAAAGCCACAGTGCACATCCACGGAAAAATTAAAAGCTCGTTTAGATCAATGCCTTAGCTATTTGAGCGCATTTTTTTCTTGCACAAATGGCCCGCTGAGGGTTTTGCGCGATTGACAAACCCCCCGAACCGAATGTAAATTGAGATTGACATTTGATTTTGTAATGTTTAATTGACAAAACAAATTCTGTGTTTCAAGCATTTGTGGCCATGGGGGTCACGAATAACCCTCGTGCGGGTTCAGCACGGTTCGGAGACTTCTTACAAGGAGAAACCCATGTCCGACAAAGTAGGGCCCACCGGTTTGACCGAGGCCGAATCCGAGGAGCTGCACAGGCACCTCATCCAAGGGACGCAAATTTTTGGGATGATTGCTGCATTCGCCCATTTGCTTGCGTACATCTACTCACCCTGGCTCAAGTAAAGGGGAAACAGCATGATCTACGGAAAAATGTGGACCGTTGTGCGCCCCCAAGTGGGCGTGCCGATCTTTTTGATCGCTGTGGCCGTTGCATCCTTCTCGGTGCACCTGGCCATCACCCTGAACACCACCTGGGTGAAGGGCTTTCTCAATGGCAAAGCACCTGTTGCGGCAGTGGCTGCTGCGCCAGCGGAAGCCAAGAAATAGAGTAATCTGTTTCAACCAGAGAACCGAGATCTGATGGTCTCGGTTCTTTTTTTATTCACGGCGCCGCCACCCGGTAATCGCATGAACAGCATCAGCCAAAAAATGCTCTTGGCTTGGAAGCATCTGAGCCCCAAATACCTGCCATTTGCCGATGCCGCCTCGCCGGACTTGCCGCTGTCGCGCCTGCTCAGGCTGTCCCTGTTTCAAGTCTCCGTCGGCATGGCCTTGGTGCTGCTGGTGGGCACCCTCAACCGCGTCATGATTGTGGAGCTGCATGTCAGCGCCACCCTGGTCTCGGTCATGATCTCCATTCCTTTGCTGTTCGCGCCCTTTCGGGCGCTGATTGGCTTTCGCTCGGACAACCACCGCTCCAACTTGGGCTGGCGCCGGGTTCCCTACATTTGGATGGGCACCCTGCTGCAGTTTGGCGGACTGGCGGTGATGCCGTTTGCCCTGCTGGTCCTGTCGGGCTCGGGGCAAGCCAGCCAAGCCCCAGCCTGGGTGGGCCAAATGGGCGCGGCCGTGGCTTTTTTGATGGTGGGTGCAGGCTTGCACACCACCCAAACCGTGGGCCTGGCTTTGGCCACCGATTTGGCGCCCGTCGAGTCTCAGCCCAAAGTGGTGGGGCTGATGTGCGTGATGTTGTTGCTGGGCATGATGGTCAGCGCCTTGGTTTTTGGCGCTTTGCTGGCCGACTATTCACCAGGGCGGCTGATCCGGGTGATCCAGGCGTCGGCTGTCATCACCTTGGTGCTCAATGTCACCGCGCTGTGGAAGCAAGAGTCCCGCGACCGCCGCCGCCCCACCCCAGACATTCCCGTCACCTTCCAAACCGCCTGGGCCACCTTCAGCCACTCTGGTCAAGCCGTGCGCCGCTTGGTGGCGGTGGGCTTAGGCACCATGGCTTTCAACATGGAAGAGGTGTTGCTCGAGCCGTTTGGCGGCGAGATTTTGCAACTGAGCGTGGGCACCACCACCGCCTTGACTGCCACCTTGGCCATGGGCGGCTTGTGCGGCTTTGGCATCGCCTCGTACGTGCTCGGGCGCGGCCATGACCCGTTTCGCATGGCCATCCTGGGGGCCATGGTGGGCATACCCGCCTTTTTGGCGGTGATCGTCTCCGCCGCCGAACAATCCACCCTGATGTTTGTGCTGGGAACGGGCCTGATCGGGCTGGGCAGCGGCTTGTTTGGACACGGCACCCTGACCGCCACCATGAACGCGGCTCCACCGAATCAAACTGGCTTGGCCTTGGGAGCCTGGGGCGCGGTGCAAGCCACCGCCGCGGGCTTGGCCATTGCCTTGGGCGGCATCATCCGCGATGTGGTCGCGGGCCAGAGCTCCCCGGTGATGGGCTACACCGCCGTTTACGCCTTGGAGGTGCTGCTGTTGATCGCCACCATCGTGGCCATGGTCCCCTTGCTTCGCCGCCACCAACCCCCGTTGAGCGCATGACATCTCGCAGCGCGCTCGCCCCCTGTACCGCTGGTCGACCCCAGTCGGCACCCCGGGCCCCTTTGTGTTTATGATGCCAGTCTTATTTTGAGGAGAAAACCATGCAAACTCATCACATCCTTTTCGTCATTTGGTTTGCTGTCGTTGGCGTCTGGTTGCTCAACGAGTTCAACCGCAAAAACAAAAAATGACCCCTGCGCCCAGCGCGCCCTGACTCAATGGCTTTCGGCCAGCCAGGTGGGCCATGCATCCACCTGGCGAGCGGGAATTGCCGCTGGGCCTAAGTTCGCATGCGAGTTAGCGTTGGCGCCGGTGTTGTAGCCTGTGTTGGCGTTTGAGTTGTTGTTGGCGGCGACCAGGTGGTTGGCCGAGGTACTTTTAGCGTCAGAAGCCGCTCGCTTGCTGGTTCCCACATCTGGGTACAAGGCCTTCATCAACAAGCCCTGATAGCGTTGGTTGTGCTCGGGCGTGAGCGAGTGGTAGGCCGCCACGCCACGCCACGTCAGGCCATGTCGGTCGATGTTTTTGCGCAACAGCCAAGCGGCCACATAACTGGCCACGCAGGGATCGAACAAATGCTGGGTTTGGATGCCATGGCGCGCCAATTCCGGCAAATGGATGCTGTTGATTTGCGCCATCCCCATGTCCACCGTGCCGTTGGCATTGCGCCCAAAGGCCCAGGGCCGCAAATCGGACTCCACTTTCAACACCGCGCGCAACAGGCGCGGGTCTATCCGGTGGTGCTGCGCCGCCGCTGGGATACAGCGCTCAGCCGACTGCAAAGCCTGGGGCGGCGCGATGCTGGGGTTGACCTGGGCTTGGGCACTGGGCCATGTCACCGCCGCAGCAGCAAAGTAAAAAAACCAACGAAAAGTAATTTTTGTAAACATAAACACCCATAAAAGTCGACATTCGCCAACATTATGGATTGTTTGGTATTAATTTTGTGAATTTGCAGCCCTGAAGTTGCAAATCTCCCACAGTTTGGTGCCAGGTGGTCTGGTCGGCTGCGGGGGTGGGGCGCGCAGCCGGCGCCCCGGGCTTGGCGTCAGAACGGGATGTCGTCGTCCATGTCATCAAAGCCGGATTTGGCGGGTGCGCCGCGCTGCGGTGCAGCCGCAGGTGCGGCCGAGCGTTGGGGAGCGCCACCGCCCTCACCTGCCGGTGCGCCCATGCCCTCGCGACCGCCGAGCAGCTGCAATTCGGTGGCGATGATGTCCACGGTGTTTTTCTCCACGCCGGTGGTTTTGTCGGTGTAAGAGCCGTATTTCAGGCGACCTTCGACATAAATGGGACGGCCTTTTTTGACGTACTCACCAGCGATTTCGGCCAGTCGGTCATAAAAAGTGACGCGGTGCCACTGGGTGTCTTCGATCATCTCGCCACTGGTGCGGTCTTTGCGGCGCGAACTGGTGGCCACGCTGACATTGGCCACCGCTTGGCCCGAGGGCAGGTAGCGGATTTCGGGGTCGCGGCCACAGTTGCCGACGAGGATGACTTTGTTGACTGATGCCATGGTCTTGCTCCAAATAGAGGGTCAATTATGCGGCCTGGGCCGGGTCGGGGGTGGCAGCTGGGCTGGCGTGGGGGGGTGGCACCACCATCGCCCAGGCCACTGCCAACCAAACGCCCATCAACAGCGCACAGCATAAGAACAAACCCGGGGTGCCGCCGCCTTTGGCCAACCAACCACCAAAAGCCCCCCCGGCAAAAATGCCCAGCGACTGCAAGGTGTTGTAAACGCCCAGGGCCGAGCCGCGCCCGCCGCGCGGGGCAAAGCGCGAGGCCAAGCTGGGTTGGCTGGCTTCGAGCACATTGAAGCCGCAGAAAAAGAAAAACAACAGCAGCGCCAGCACCCACAGCTGGGCCGTGCCCAGCGACACCCACAGCAGCACCAACTGCACCAGCATCACACCTGCAATGCAGGCCAAAAACAAGGGCCGCAACTGGCCCCGCCGCTCCATGGGAAACAGCGTCATGCCCATGAACACAAACGACAACAGCACCGTGGGCAGGTAGACCCAGCCGTGGTCGGCCTGCAGCACACCGGCTTGCACCAGCAAAGCCGGCATCGACACCCAGGTGGCAAATTGCACCGCATACAACACAAACACGCCCACGTACAAGCGCAGCAAATCGGGGCTGAACAACTGCGCCCAAGGCACCCGGGGCACGCCGCCCTCGGGCATGGGCGGCTCGGGCGGGGTCCACCAGACCACCATGGCCATGCCGGCCATGGCCATCACCGCGGTCAGGTTGAACAAGCCGGGCAAGCCCGCCCATTGCGACAACCACGGCCCCACCACCAGCGACAGGGCAAACATCAAACCAATGCTGCCGCCCAACAGCGCCAAGGCCTTGGTGCGCACCACGTCACGGGTTTGGTCGGCCAGCAAGGCGCTGACGGCCGCAGAAATCGCGCCGCAGCCCTGCATGGCGCGGCCCCAGGCCAGGGTGTGCAAATCGCTCGCGCCGGCCGCGATCAAGCTGCCCACAGCGAACAAAGCCAAGCCAAACAACATGACGCGCTTGCGGCCCCAGCGGTCGGCGGCCAGGCCAAAGGGAATTTGCAGCAGCGCTTGCACCAGGCCATAAACGCCCAGCGCCAGCCCCATGGCGGCGGCATCTTCGCCGCCGGGGTAGCGTCGCGCCTCCAGCGCAAACACCGGCAGCACCATGAACAGCCCCAGCATGCGCATAGCGTAGACCGAGGCCAGGGAAAAACTGGCTCGCCGCTCCAGCGCCGTCATGCGGGACGCGGGGTCAGTCTGGGCGGTGGGGATGGTCACGGTGCGGGCATGGGCAGAAAGGGTGCTTATTGTGTCCCAAGCCCGCGCCCGAGCGGGCTTGACTATGATCGAGGGTTATCCTTTTGTGAGCACCCCTTGTGAACGCACCCTCTGACGGTCCGAATTTAGCCCAGGTTTTGAGCGCGCAGCGGCTGAGCATCCGGGGGGCACGCACGCACAACCTGAAAAACATCGACCTCGATATCCCGCGCAACCAACTGGTGGTGATCACCGGTTTGTCGGGCTCGGGCAAGTCCAGCCTGGCCTTTGACACCTTGTATGCCGAGGGCCAGCGCCGCTATGTGGAAAGCCTGTCGGCCTACGCCCGGCAGTTCTTGCAATTGATGGACAAACCCGATGTGGACGTGATCGAGGGCTTGTCGCCCGCCATCGCCATTGAACAAAAAGCCACCAGCCACAACCCACGCTCCACCGTGGGCACGGTGACCGAAATCCACGACTACCTGCGCTTGCTGTTTGCCCGCGCGGGCACGCCGCATTGCCCCGACCACGGCCAACCCCTGCAAGCCCAAAGCGTGGCCCAGATGGTGGACACGGTGATGGGCCTGCCCGCCGAGACCCGGGTGATGATCTTGGCCCCGGTGGCGCGCGAGCGCAAAGGCGAATTCACCGAACTGTTTGCCGACATGCAAGCACGTGGCTATGTGCGCTTTCGCATCGGCAGCACGGTGTACGAGCACAACGACTTGCCCACCTTGGTGAAAAACGAGAAGCACGACATCGACGTGGTGATCGACCGGCTGCGGGTGCGCGAAGACGCGCGCCAGCGCTTGGCCGAAAGCTTTGAAGCCGCCTTGCGCTTGGCCCAAGGCCGCGCCATGGCTTTGGAGATGGATGGCGGGCAAATGCACAACTTCAACGCCAGCTTTGCCTGCCCCCAATGCGAGTTCGCGCTGGGCGAGTTGGAGCCGCGCCTGTTCTCCTTCAACTCGCCGCAAGGTGCCTGTCCCAGCTGCGACGGCCTGGGCACGCAAGAACACTTTGACCCGGCCCGGGTGGTCGCCTTTCCAACGCTCAGCCTGGCCAGTGGTGCCATCAAAGGCTGGGACCGGCGCAACCACCACTGCTTTGCCCTGCTGCAAAGCCTGGCCAAACATTACAGCTTTGATGTGGAAGCGCCCTTTGAATCGCTGCCCGATTCGGTGCGCCAAGCCATTTTGTGGGGCTCTGGCGAAGAGGTCATCAAGTTCACCCACACGGTGGACAGCGCCAGCGGCACGCCGCGCAAGGTGAGCAAGCGGCACCCGTTTGAAGGCATCATCCCCAACATGGTGCGGCGCTTTCGCGAGACCGACTCGGTGGTGGTGCGCGAAGAACTGTCGCGCTTTCGCGCCACCCAGCCTTGCACCGACTGTGCGGGCACGCGATTGCGGCGCGAAGCGCGCCATGTATTGATGGGCACCGGCCCGGGGGCGCAAAGCATCCACGCGCTGGGACACATGACCTTGCGCGAAAGCCTGCGTTACTTTGAGACCCTGGTGTTGCAAGGCAACAAAGCCGACATCGCCGCCAAAGTGGTCAATGAGATCAGTTCACGATTGCGCTTTCTCAACGACGTGGGCCTGACCTACCTGAGCCTGTCGCGCAGCGCCGACACCTTGTCGGGCGGCGAGTCACAGCGCATCCGCTTGGCTTCGCAAATTGGCTCGGGCCTCACGGGCGTGATGTATGTGCTCGACGAGCCCAGCATTGGCTTGCACCAGCGCGACAACGACCGCCTGATCGCCACCTTGAAACACCTGCGCGACATTGGCAACAGCGTGCTGGTGGTCGAGCACGATGAAGACATGATCCGCGCCGCCGACCATTGCGTGGACATGGGGCCCGGTGCGGGCGTGCACGGCGGGCGCGTCACTGCCCAGGGCACGCCGGCACAAATCGAGGCCAATCCGCAATCGCTCACCGGGCGCTACCTCTCGCGCAACCTGCGCATCGACGTGCCCACCCAGCGCCGCCCCTTTGTGCGCGAAAAGCGCGCACCCAACGCCTTCAGCGGGCGCATTGACGCACCCGCCCCCGAGCCCACGCCGGTGCTGTCGGTGCACGGTGCGCGGGCCAACAACTTGCAACTGGTGTCGGTGGACATCCCGGTGGGCTTGCTCACCTGCGTCACCGGTGTGTCGGGCTCAGGCAAGTCCACCCTGATCAACGACACCTTGTACACCGCAGCGGCACGCAGCATCCACCGCGCCCACGCCGAGGCCGCGGCCCACGACGACATCACCGGCTTGGAGTTGTTCGACAAGGTGATCAACGTCGACCAGTCGCCGATTGGCCGCACACCCCGCTCCAACCCCGCCACCTACACCGGCTTGTTCACCCCGATTCGCGAGCTGATGGCCGAGGTGCCGATGGCGCGCGAGCGCGGCTACGGGCCGGGGCGGTTCTCCTTCAACGTGGCCGCCGCCCAAGGCGGTGGCCGCTGCGAGGCTTGCCAAGGCGACGGTGTGGTCAAAGTGGAGATGCACTTTTTGCCCGATGTCTACGTGCCCTGCGATGTGTGCCACGGCGAGCGCTACAACCGCGAAACCTTGCAGGTGCAGTACAAGGGCAAAAACATCGCGCACATCTTGGGCCTCACCGTGGAGGACGCGCTGGCGTTTTTCAGTGCCGTGCCCAATCTCACGCGCAAGCTGCAAACCCTGATGGACGTGGGTTTGTCCTACCTGAAGCTGGGCCAATCGGCCACCACGCTCTCGGGTGGCGAGGCACAGCGCGTCAAACTCGCGCTGGAGCTGTCACGCCGCGACACCGGGCGCACACTGTACATCTTGGACGAACCCACCACCGGCCTGCACTTTGCCGACATTGACCTGCTGCTCAAGGTGCTGCACCAGCTGCGCGACGCGGGCAACACCATCATCATCATCGAGCACAACCTGGACGTGATCAAAACCGCCGACTGGATCATCGACATGGGCCCCGAAGGCGGCGACGGTGGTGGGCAAGTGGTGGCCCAAGGCACGCCCGAAGACGTGGCGGCCAACCCGAACAGCCACACGGGGCGCTATTTGGCGCGGTGCTTGGAGCTGTAAAACTTGGGTTTTTGCAACCGACAACGCCAGTCGATCAAGCCGAGCCGTCATCTGCCAGGCCAAGGGTGGTAGCGTCGTACCATTCTTTTTGATGAATGATTCTGACCACCACATTCACGTCGGTTGATTCATAGCGCTTGTGAAAAATCAAATAGCCGCTGGCGCCAAAATCCACCACCATTTTTCGAAAACCCGGCCTGTCCGGCAAGGGCGCGCCCATGTGAGGCTGCTGTTCAAGTGCTTGGAGTGCTTTGACCAGCACCCGTGAGCTGTTGTCAGCAACGGTCAAGTCATACTGGCTTAAAAAATCGTAAAGTCTTTTTGCATCCCCAATCGCTTGGGTGGAAAGTTTTACACGTGACATGCCGGTGGTGTGGCATCACGATTGGATTGAACCGCCTTCGTCCATGCCGTGAATTCGTCGAGTGTGATGTGAAGGCCCGTGGCTTCAAAGTGAGCAACGCTGTCATCCACGCTTTTCATCAGGGTTTGCTGTGCCTCTTCTGCCCGAAGATAGCGTTCAATGGCCTCTTGAACCAAAAAGTCAGGCGTGCAATTTTTGCTAGAAGCCAGTGATGTCAGGCGCTCCCGCTGGGACATATCCAACTTGAGGGACTCGGCGCTTGCGTGGGGCTTTTCAACGATGCTGGACATGGTGCCACCTGTGACATAAACAGTGCTTTGATTCTATGAGGTCAAGCAAACTTGTCAATCGAGAGCTCTTGCCCCGACCGCACCTTCAATGATTCGGCGTCAAGGCAACATCCACTGCGCACCCACCTGCCAGCGCCGGCTCAGGGGTTCAACGCCTTGGTAATTGCGCGTGGGGGTGGAAAACGCCGCGGTGTCCGAGTCGCCCAGCCAGGTGAAACGCACAAAGGGCGACCAAGCCCCGGCGCGCAGGCCTTGGCGGTGTTCGCTGCTGAATTGCAGGTAAACACCTTTGTCTTGGCGGTTGGTGACATCGGGGTAAACCGCTGACACCTGCGACAACACCGAGGTGTGTTGACCACTGATCAGCAGCCCACCCTCTGCGGTCCACGCCGAGGCCCAGGAACCAGGGGCCAAACCCGTGCGCCAGCGCACAGGCGCCCACAGTTGAATGGCTTTGCGCACATAGCCACCAGCACCCGTGGTGGTGGTGCCGTCGAGGTTGTTCCACAAAGTGTGTACCGCCAAGCCATAGCTCAAACCCAGTGACGGGCCCGTTGTGCGCTGCGCGGTGTGGGCATACATGATGCGACTGCGGGTCTCGATGTTGGGAATATCGGTCAAGCGCCCGGTGTTCAAGCTCTCGTAGTCTTGGCGTCCGTACAGCACATCGGCCTCCAGTCCCCAATGCCCGCCCCAAGTCACGTCGCTCAAGCGCAGGTGCAGGCCCAACTCTGGCCCTTGCAAGCGCATCATGCTCTCGGTGTAACTGTTGAGCCCCGCGCTGGTGGCCCAGTGCCAACGCAGGCCGCTGGCCACGGCGGTATCGAGCGCGACCGGTGCGGGGGTGGGCGTTGGGCTTTGGGCCCAGGCCGCGCCCACGCAAAGCAACATGGCAATGGCACTTGCCGCTGGCTGGAGCCAGCGCAGGAACACCGAAGGGCGCTCAGTGCTGCGCACGGGCGGCCTCGAGTTCAGCGCGGGTTTTGAGGGCTTCGCGGCGGGCCGCTTGGTCGAAATCGTCGTTGCTGCTGGCATACAAAATGGCCCTGGATGAATTAACAATGATAGGGCCGCTGGTGCGGCCCTGGTGTTGGCGATAACCGGCGCGCACCGTGGCCAGCGCGTCGCCGCCTTGCGCGCCCACGCCGGGGATCAACAGCGGCAAAGTGGGCGCGAGTTGGCGCACCCGCTCGATCTCGTCCGGGTAGGTGGCGCCCACCACCAAGCCCAGTTGGCCATTCAGGTTCCAAGGGCCTTGGGCCAGTTGCGCCACATGCTCGTACAACAAGGGCTGCCCGGGCACGCTGGCCAAGCGCTGGCTTTGCAAATCGTCGCCGCCGGGGTTGGAGGTGCGGCAGAGCAAAAAAGCGCCCTTGCCCGCATGCGTCAAATACGGCTGCACCGAATCAAAACCCATGAAGGGCGAGAGCGTGACCGCATCGGCCCCATAGCGCTCAAAAGCCTCGATGGCGTATTGCTCGGCGGTGCTGCCAATGTCGCCGCGCTTGGCGTCCAAAATGATCGGCACCGCCGGGGCATTGGCCCGCATGTGGTCCATCAAGCGCTCGAGTTGCGCCTCAGCGCGGTGGGCGGCAAAGTAGGCAAGTTGCGGCTTGAAGGCGATCACCAAATCAGCGGTGGCGTCAACGATGCGGGCGCAAAACTCAAATATCCGCTCGGGCTGACCGCGCCAGGCCCCGGGCAGCTTGGTCGGGTCTGGGTCCAGCCCCACGCACAGCAGCGATTGGTGGGCCCGCTCGGCTGCGAGCAGTTTGTCAATGAAATTCATGGGCCATTCTAAGCAGGGGCCTCGCGTCGCTCATCGCGTTGTCCGCCTTTTGGGTCCTTGGCAGGCGCTGGCGCACCAGATCAGCGCCGATCGATCAAGCGCAAGGGCTTTTGTCGGCTTTCAATGCCGGTGAGGTCTTTGATCTCGCCGGGCTGGGCCAGCACCACCACCAACTCCACGCCCAAGCGGGCGCGCAGCAGGCTTTGGCAAGTCTCTTGCAGACCTGACGGGGCATCGGCGCGCATTTCGGCTTGCACCGTCATTTGGTCACGCCCGCCTTCGCGGGTCACGATGCACACAAACTCGCCATTGAAGGCCGGCACTTCAGCGCCCAAAATCACGCCCACACTGGTGGGGTAGACATTGATCCCGCGCAGCTTGATCATGTTGTCGCTGCGGCCCTTGAAACCAATGATGCGGCGAAACGGCAAGCCCATGGGCGAGCT
>CAMDJU010000026.1 GCA_945900695.1 Bordetella parapertussis
GGCTTGGTGATTTTTGCCGATGAGGTGTACGACAAAGTGCTATACGACGGGCATGTTCACACCGCCATGGCCAGTTTGTCCACCGATGTCTTGACCTTGACCTTCAACTCATTGTCCAAAAGTTACCGCTCATGTGGTTACCGTGCAGGTTGGATGGTGGTCTCGGGCGACAAAAAACCAGCCCAGGACTACATCGAAGGGCTGAACATGCTCTCTTCGATGCGCTTGTGCGCCAATGTGCCCGGCCAGTCAGCGATTCAAACGGCCCTGGGCGGTTATCAAAGCATCAACGATTTGGTCAAAGAAGGCGGGCGTTTGCGGCGACAGCGCGATTTGGCCTACGAACTGATCACCGCCATCGAGGGGGTAAGCTGTGTCAAACCCAGCGCCGCTTTGTATATGTTTCCGAAATTGGACCGGCGCATTTACCCCATTGAAGACGATCAGCTTTTTATCCAAGAGTTGCTGCAAGAAACCAAAGTCCTGCTGGTCCAAGGGACAGGCTTTAACTGGCCCACCCCGGATCACTTTCGCATCGTTTTCCTGCCCCACGAGGACGATTTGCGTGAGGCCATTGGGCGGATTGCCACATTTTTGACCCAATACAGAAAGCGTCACGCATCATGAAACCGATTCAAGTGGGCCTGCTGGGCATTGGGACCGTGGGCAAAGGCACGTTTGAAGTGCTCCAGCGCAATCAAGAAGAAATTCAAAGCCGCGCCGGTCGTGGCATTGAAATCGCCATGGTGGCCGATTTAGACACCGATCGCGCCCGCCAAATTGTGGGGCCCCATGTCACCGTGGTCAACGATGCACGTGCGGTGGTGGCCAACCCCGATATTGACATCGTGGTGGAACTCATCGGCGGCTATGGCATTGCCCGTGAGTTGGTCATGGCCGCCATTGCTGCTGGCAAACACGTGGTCACCGCCAACAAAGCCTTGCTGGCGGTGCATGGCACAGAGATTTTTGAAGCCGCGCACCGCAAAGGTGTGATGGTGGCCTTTGAGGCCGCGGTGGCCGGAGGGATCCCGATCATCAAAGCCTTGCGCGAGGGCTTGACCGCCAACCGCATCCAGTGGATTGCGGGCATCATCAATGGCACGACCAATTTCATCTTGTCGGAGATGCGGGACAAAGGCTTGCCTTTTGACGCCGTGTTGAAGCAAGCCCAGGCCCTGGGCTACGCAGAGGCCGACCCTACTTTTGACATTGAGGGCGTGGATGCTGCGCACAAAGCCACCTTGATGTCGGCCATTGCCTTTGGCATTCGGGTGCAATTTGACAAGGCCTATGTGGAGGGCATTACCCATTTGGAGTCCAAAGACATCGTCTATGCCGAGCAAATGGGGTACCGCATCAAGTTGCTGGGCATCACCAAGCGCGTGAGCTCGGGTGTGGAGTTGCGGGTGCACCCCTGCTTGGTGCCGACCAAGCGATTGATCGCCAATGTGGAAGGCGCCATGAATGCGGTCATGGTTCAGGCCGATGCCGTGGGCACCACTTTGTACTATGGCAAGGGCGCAGGCAGCGAGCCCACGGCCAGTTCTGTGATCGCCGATTTGGTTGATATCACCCGCTTGCACACCGCCGATCCTTTGCACCGAGTCCCCCACTTGGCCTTTCAACCAGACGCCATCCGCGAGATTCCGGTGTTGCCCATGGCAGATGTGGTCACCAGTTATTACCTGCGCTTGCGGGTGGCAGACCAAGCCGGTGTGCTGGCGCGCTTGACGGGCATCTTGGCGCAAGCTGCCATCAGCATCGATGCGGTGTTGCAGCGACCGGCGGGCGAGGTGCAAAACCAAACCGACCTCATCATCCTCACCCATGCCTGTGTGGAGTCGGCCATGAATCTGGCCATTGAGCAGATGCACGCCTTGGACACGGTGCTGGCACCAGTGGTTCGCATTCGCAAAGAAGAGCTCAACTGATGCGCTATTTGTCGACCCGCGGCGACCCCGAGCAACGGCGCTTTTGCGATATTTTGCTGGAAGGCTTGGCACCCGACGGAGGTCTGTATTTGCCCGCGCGCTATCCACACATCAGTCCACAGCAGTTGGAACAGTGGCGCGGGGTTTATGCCCAGCAGGGTTACGCGCAATTGGCATTTGAAATTTTGTCGCTCTACATCGACGATATCCCGCCAGCGGACCTGCTGTCTTTGTGCCAAAAAACGTATACGTCTGAAGTTTTTGGTACTGCGGCGATCACCCCGCTGCGGCCTTTAGAGGCGGGGATGTTTGTCTTGGCCCTCTCCAACGGCCCTACCTTGGCGTTCAAAGACATGGCCATGCAACTGCTGGGTCATTTGTTTGAATATGAATTGGCGCGCCGGGGCGAAGAGCTCAATATTTTGGGTGCGACTTCAGGCGACACCGGCAGTGCCGCCGAATACGCCATGCGCGGTAAACAGGGCGTGAGGGTCTTCATGACCAGCCCACATGGCCGAATGAGCCCGTTTCAGCAGGCCCAGATGTTCAGCCTGCAAGACCCCAATATCCACAACATCGCCATTGAAGGCGTTTTTGATGACTGCCAAGACCTGGTCAAATCCGTCTCGGGCGACCACGCCTTCAAGCGCAAATACCGCATTGGCACCGTCAATTCCATCAATTGGGCCCGCTTGTTGGCCCAGGTGGTTTATTACTTTGCCGGATATTTTCAGGCGACTGAGCGCTCAGACCAAGTTGTGAGTTTCACGGTGCCCAGTGGCAACTTTGGCAATGTGTGTGCCGGGCATGTGGCTCACTCGATGGGCTTGCCCATTGACCAACTGGTGGTCGCCACCAATGAAAACGATGTTCTCGATGTGTTTTTTAAAACCGGCGTGTACCAAGTCCGCAGCAGCGCGCAAACGCATGAAACCTCGAGCCCATCGATGGACATCTCCAAGGCCAGCAACTTTGAGCGATTTGTCCACGATTTGCTCCAAGGCGATGCGCGCCGGGTTCGGCAACTGTTCCAAGATGCGCTCTCAGAAACAGGTCGCTTTGACCTGTCGCCGGACCCTTTATTCGCATTGGCAGCCACAAAACATGGTTTTGCCAGCGGCCGCAGCACCCATACAGACCGCTTGCACACCATCCAAGACACCCACCAAAGGTTTGGCCAAATCATCGACACCCACACCGCCGATGGTTTGAAGGTGGCCCGCGAGCATGTGCGCCCCGGGGTGCCCATGGTGGTTTTGGAGACCGCCTTGCCGATTAAATTTGCCGACACCATTGTCCAAGCCCTGGGCCATGCCCCACCATGTCCGCCCGCTTTTTTGGACTTGTCTTCGCGGCCACAGCGGGTCAGTGTGATGGCCCCTGATGTGAACTTGGTCAAGGCCTATATCCAACAACACTGCGAGGCCGTGGCGTGATGGACGCTCCGGCCACGCCCATGAAAGTGGTGGGCTTCGCTGGCGAGTCTGGCGCGGGCAAAACCGGCTTGGTGGAGAAATTGATCGGGCACCTCAAAGCGCGTGGCCTGCGGGTGTCGGTGGTCAAGCACGCGCACCATTCTTTTGATGTCGATCAACCCGGAAAAGACAGTTGGCGGCATCGGGAAGCCGGTGCCTTTGAGGTGGTGGTGGCCAGCAACCAGCGTTTGGTGCTGCAGCGTCAATTTGAGCAAGCCGCCACGCTCAGCCCCCATCACTTGATCGCAGAGCTCTATACCGGGGTGGATTGGGTGCTAGTTGAGGGCTTCAAGGACAGTGATTTGCTCAAAATCGAAGTGTGGCGGCCATGCACGGGCAAAGCAGTCCGCTACCCCCACGATGACTTCATTGTGGCCATCGCCACCGATGAAACCAATGCTTTGCCCGAGCCGACCAACTTGGATATTTTGGACCTCAATGACCCTCAAATGGTGGCCGACTGGTTGATGCAGCACCAAGATCGCTTCATTTACCAATCCCCTCTGGTCAACCCATGAGTTCAGCAGCCAAACCATTGATGTCTTTGGACGATGCGCAGGCCATCATTTTGTCGCACGTTCAAAGCATCTCAGCGCTTGAAACGGTGGCCACTTGGGACGCCGATGGGCGTGTCTTGGCCCAAGATGTGGTGTCCGAATTGGCTGTGCCTGCGCTGGACAACAGCTCGATGGACGGCTACGCGGTGCGCTGCAGCGATGTGAGTCAAGTGGGGGCGACTCTGCGGGTCACCCAACGCATTCCAGCGGGCAGCCACGGCCAGCTGTTGCATGCAGGCGAGGCGGCCCGCATCTTCACAGGGGCCCCCATCCCGCCTGGCGCCGACGCCGTGGTCATGCAAGAGCATGTGAGCCTGGACCCGGTCCAAGCCGACTTGATCACGGTGGATCAATCGGTGAAGCTTGGCCAGTGGATACGCCGTGCTGGTGAAGATGTGTCTTTTGGGGATGCGATTTTGCCCAAGGGGTGCCGCTTGCAACCTGCCGAGTTGGGTTTGGCCGCCAGCATTGGCCGGGCTGTTTTGCCGGTGGTGCGCAAACCTCGGGTCGCTTTGCTCTCCACAGGCGACGAGCTGATCATGCCCGGCAGTGTGGCGCCGGCCGACATGAAGCCAGGCACCATCTACAACTCCAATCGGTTCTTTCTGCGCGCCTTGCTGCAAAGAGCGGGCTGCGAAGTCACCGATCTGGGCATCGTGCCCGATCAGCGACAGGCCACCATCGATGTCTTGGCCCAAGCCAGCGCTGACCATGACCTGATTGTCAGCAGCGGTGGCGTCTCCGTTGGCGAAGAGGACCATGTCAAGCCAGCTGTTCAATCCCTGGGCGTTTTGCATGTGTGGCAAATTGCCATGAAACCAGGCAAGCCTTTGGCGTTTGGTTGGATCAATGCAGCGGGCCCATCGCCCACCCATTCCCCCTGTTTTTTCATGGGTTTACCGGGCAACCCTGTGTCGAGTTACGTGACCTATTTGTGTGTGGTCAGGCCTTTTTTGTCGGCCTTGCAAGGGTGCGTTGAGCGCGTCCAATCCCCTTATCGACTGCCCGTCCATTTCGACTGGCCCAAGCCCGACAAGCGGCGTGAATTTTTGCGCGTTCGCCGCAACGCCCAGGACGGTTTGGACCTCTTCCCTAACCAAAGCTCGGGGGTCTTGACCTCGGTGGTGTGGGGCGACGGGCTGATCGATGTCGCTCCGGGTCACGTGCTGAGCCATGGTGACGCGGTGGCTTATTGGCCTTTTGCACCGTGGTTGTCATGAAAATTCATTTGCGTTACTTTGCTTCGGTTCGTGAAGTCATTGGCAAGGGACAGGAATCCGTGCAAACACAAGCCACCCATGTGGGCGAGTTGCGCAAGGAACTGATGGCCATCAGCCCCCAACATGCCGAGGCATTGGCACGCCACAAGGCAGTGCGTGCCGCCCTCAACCAAGTGGCCTGCGCCGAGGATGCACCCTTGAGCGATGGCGACGAGGTGGCATTTTTCCCACCGGTGACTGGGGGCTGAAGATGTCTGCTTTGTCAGTGTCTATTCAAGCCGAAGACTTTGACATTGGGCAAGAGCACCAAGCCTTGCGCGCGCAAGATGAACGGGTGGGGGCGGTGTGCAGTTTTTTGGGCACTGTGCGCAGCCAAAGCGATGGGCAGTCTGTGTCGGCCATGGCCTTGGAGCATTACCCTGGCATGACCGAAAAATCCATCATGGCCATGTTGAACCAGGCCCAAGACAAATTTGATATCTATGCGGCGCGGGTGATCCACCGCATTGGGGACCTGATGCCTGGTGACCAAATTGTGTGGGTGGGGGTGACCTCTGCACACCGTGGACAAAGTTTTCAAGCCTGTGAATTTTTGATCGACTACTTGAAAACCCAAGCCCCATTTTGGAAAAAAGAGCAAACCCCCAGCGGTGCGCGTTGGGTGGATGCCCGGGTCAGTGACGACGATGCGCTATCTCGCTGGGGCATTCAAGTGCCCCGCCAAGCCATTTGATTGATGTGGATCAAGCTCTGGGCGCGCGTGGCACAGCTGCGCCGCTTGAAAACAGGCGTGGCAACCCAAAATGCAGTTCATCACAACAATGACGGGATAAGCCATGCGAGTCGAAAAGCTCACCACCAAGTTTCAAGAAGCTTTGTCCGACGCCCAAACCTTGGTGTTGGGCGCCGACCAAGCCTATATTGAACCAGCCCACTTGTTGGTTGCGATGTTGCGCCAAACCGATGGCCCCCAATCACTGCTGATGCGCTCGGGTGTGGTGGTGCCCGCCTTGTTGCAAGACGCCCAACAAATGATGGCGAGGTACCCCCAAGTTCAGGGCCAAGATCAAGTGCAGGTGGGGCGCGAGTTGGTGGGCCTGATCCAAGCGGCTGAAAAGGAGGGCCTCAAGCGCAAGGACCAGTTCATTGCCGGCGAACTTTTTTTTCTGGCCCTGGCCGATCACAAAGGGGAGGCTGGCCAATTGGTGCGCAAGCACGGTCTGGCCCGTGCCAGCTTGGAGGTGGCCATTGATGCTGTGCGTGGTGGTGCGCCGGTGCAAAGTGCGGACGCAGAGGGTCAGCGCGAGTCACTTAAGAAATACTGTGTGGATTTGACCGAACGCGCCCGCGCCGGTAAGTTGGACCCTGTGATTGGACGTGACGACGAAATACGCCGTGCCATCCAAGTGTTGCAACGCCGCAGCAAGAACAACCCGGTGCTGATCGGCGAGCCAGGTGTGGGCAAGACGGCGATTGTGGAAGGCTTGGCGCAGCGCATCGTCGCAGGTGAAGTGCCCGACTCGCTCAAAGGCAAAAGGGTTTTGTCCTTGGATATGGCGTCCCTGTTGGCCGGGGCCAAATTCAGGGGTGAGTTTGAAGAGCGTTTGAAGTCGGTGCTCAAGGAGTTGGCCCAAGATGAGGGCCAAAACATCGTGTTCATTGATGAGTTGCACACCATGGTGGGTGCGGGCAAGGCCGAGGGCGCGATGGACGCCGGCAATATGCTCAAGCCCGCTCTGGCCCGTGGTGAATTGCATTGCGTGGGTGCCACCACCCTGGATGAATACCGCAAGTTCATCGAAAAGGACGCGGCCTTGGAGCGGCGTTTTCAAAAAATCATTGTGGGCGAGCCCAGCGTTGAAGCCACCATCGCCATTTTGCGCGGCTTGCAAGAGCGCTACGAGGTGCACCACGGTGTGGAAATCACCGACCCCGCGATCGTGGCGGCAGCTGAGTTGTCTCACCGCTACATCACCGACCGCTTCTTGCCCGATAAGGCAATTGACCTGATTGACGAGGCGGCGGCCAAGATCAAGATCGAAATTGATTCCAAGCCCGAGGTGATGGACAAATTGGACCGGCGCTTGATTCAGCTCAAGATTGAGCGCGAGGCGGTCAGAAAAGAAAAAGACGATGCCTCGCAAAAGCGCCTGGCTTTGCTGGAGGAAGAGGTCGTCAAGCTTGGCAAAGAATATGCTGACTTGGAAGAAATATGGAAATCAGAAAAATCCAATGCCCAAGGCAGCGCTCTCGTTAAGGAAGAAATCGACCGGATGCGTTTTCGCATCGATGAATTGACCCGTAAGGGTGAGTTCAACCAAGTCGCCGAGCTTCAATATGGCAAATTGCCGGAACTCGAAAAGCGGCACAAGGAGGCGCAAGCCAAAGAGGCCAAAAAGTCCAATGACAGCGGGCAACCGCGCTTGCTTCGCACCCAAGTGGGTGCCGAAGAAATCGCCGAAGTGGTGGCCCGTGCCACCGGCATACCAGTGTCCAAGCTGATGCAAGGCGAGCGTGACAAGTTGCTGCGGATGGAAGAGCATTTGCACCAACGGGTGATCGGGCAAGAGGAGGGCATCTCCGCCGTGGCCAATGCCATTCGCCGCTCGCGTGCTGGCTTGGGTGACCCCCATCGACCCACCGGATCCTTCCTGTTTTTGGGTCCCACGGGGGTGGGCAAAACAGAATTATGCAAAGCTTTGGCGGCTTTTTTGTTTGACAGCGAAGACCACCTGATCCGCATCGACATGAGTGAGTTCATGGAAAAGCACTCGGTCAGCCGAATGATCGGTGCGCCCCCGGGCTATGTGGGCTACGACGAGGGCGGCTACCTCACCGAGGCCGTTCGGCGCAAGCCCTACAGCGTGATCTTGTTGGACGAGGTGGAAAAAGCCCACCCCGACGTGTTCAATATTTTGTTGCAAGTGCTCGATGACGGTCGCTTGACCGATGGGCAAGGGCGCACGGTGGATTTTAAAAATTCCGTGATCGTGATGACTTCCAACATTGGTTCGCCGATGATTCAAAGCATGGTCGGTCGCGACAATGCCGAGATCAAGGACGCGGTGTGGGAAGAGCTGAAAAACCATTTCAGGCCAGAATTTCTCAACCGCATTGATGAAACTGTGGTGTTCCATTCCCTGGACGCCAGCCACATTGCGCGCATCGCACAAATCCAACTCGATTTCCTGGGCCAGCGCTTGGCCCACATGGACTTGCATTTGGACGTCTCACCTGCGGCATTGGCCGAATTGGCCAAGGTTGGCTTTGATCCGGTATACGGCGCACGCCCGCTCAAGAGGGCCATTCAGCAGCGGATTGAAAACCCCTTGTCGAAATTGCTGCTGGAGGGCAAGTTTTTGCCCCAGCAAGTGGTGGCCATTTCGGTCGACCCGGTGCGCTTCCCTGGGGAGTTTAAATTCACCCCGCAGGACGCACCCACAGAAGCCAAATCCGGAGCCTGACCTTTCTGCGATTTGGCGGGCCCAAGGCTGGCTTGGCTTGCGGATAAACTGAGGATGATGGAGCCCTGGTGCAAACCAGGGCTTTTTTGATTCACTCAACCGGAAAACCTATGCGCGCACGTTTATGTGGGGCTTTGTATGTGATGGGCTTGTTGGCAGGCCTGCACAGCGTGACGGCTTGGTCGCAATCTGGTTTTCCGAGCAAACCCGTCAAAATCATCGTTCCTGCGACGCCGGGCGGCACCTCCGATATTTTCGCCCGGGCCATTGCCAACAAGTTGCAAGACAGCTTGGGCAAGCCCGTGGTGGTGGAGTACAAACCCGGGGCTGCCACCAATATTGGTAGCGATTTGGTGGCCAAATCTGCGCCCGACGGACACACCTTGTTGATCAACGGGATCACCCTGGCCACCAACCCTTTGTTGTTCGCCAACTTGCCCTTCAACCCCGCCAGAGACTTTGCCCCCATCATTGAGGTGGCAGAAATGCTCAACGTGGTCACGGTGCACCCCAGTGTGCCAGTGAGCAATATGCGTGAGTTGGTGCAACTCATCAAGTCTCAGCCCGGTGTTTTCAACCATGGGACACCCGGGGTGGGAAGCTCAGGTTTTTTGTCGGCAGAGTTGTTGGCGGTGAAAACGGGCGCCAAGATCACCCATATTTCTTACCAAGGCAATGCGCAGGCAGTGGTCGATCATTTGGGGGGGATTTTGCAAGTGGGTTTTGTCAACCTTCCCGTGGCATTGCAGCACGTGAAAACGGGCAAGCTCAAGGCCTTGGCCGTGACCTCGGCCAAACGCTCACCTTTGCTGCCCGATGTGCCCACGGTTGCCGAGGCCATGGGGCTGCCCGACTTTGAGTTGGTGGGCTGGTTTGGTTTGCTGGCCCCTTCGCGCACGCCACCGGAGGTGGTGGCGCGCTTGCATGCAGAGACCCTCAAGGCTTTGAAGGACCCATCGGTGATCGAGGTGATCCAAGCTGCTGGCGGCAGCGTGGGCGGGGGCAGCTCAGCTCAATTTGAAGCGCGCATCCGGCGCGATGCCGAACGCTTGACCGAAGTGATTCAACTGTTTGGCGCTTCCGCCAAGTGATGGTCCATGTCAACCACCTTTGAAACCTCTGACACGGTGCCTTGGCGGCAAGATGCCCAGGTGATGGGATTGGTGGGTTTGGTGCATGCCAGCTCGCATTTTTCGCACCTTCTGCTTCCCTTGATGTTCCCGGCTTTCATGAAAGATTTTGGCTTGGGTTATGCCGAGCTCGGTTTGTTGATGTCGGTGTTCTTTGTGGTCTCAGGTGTCGGCCAGGCCCTGTCGGGGTTCTTTGTCGATCACTTTGGCGCGCGCCCTGTTTTATATGCATCCTTGGCGATGCTGGCCTTGGCCTGCGCCAGCGTGACCCAAGCCCAGGGTTATGGCGGGTTGATGTGCTCGGCCGTGTTGTTTGGTTTGGGCAACTGCACCTTTCACCCGGTCGACTTCACCATTTTGAACAACCGCGTTTCTGAAAAGCGGTTGGGGCATGCGTTCAGCACCCATGGGCTGACTGGCAATTTGGGTTGGGCGGCAGCGCCCACCTTCATGGTGGGCATCTCGAGCATGAGCCATTGGCGCACAGCTTATGCCTGTGCGGCGCTGGTTTTTGTGTCGCTTTTGCTGCTGTGCCTGTTTCTGCGAGCGCATTTGCACACCAACCCCCAGCGCCAACCTGCCCAGGACGCCAAGAGGTCCACCGGCACCAGCACCAGCAGCAACCTGTCTTTTTTGCGTTTGCCCGTTGTCTGGTGGTGCTTTGGTTTTTTTGTTTTTTCCACCATGACCTTGGCCGTGGTGCAAAGTTTTTCTGTGTCCATCATGCAGTCTTTGGTGGGTGTCAGCTTTGAGGCAGCCACCCATACGCTGACCGCTTATTTGATATGTGCGGCCTTGGGCATGTTGGCAGGGGGGTTCATGGCAGCCACCTTTGCCAAGCACACCCAAGCTGTGGTGGCTGGCAGCATGCTGAGCGCGGCCTTGTTGTTGGTGATCTGCGCCACCACCTGGTTGGGGCCCATGGGTAGCATGTTGGCGATGGCAATCACCGGATTTGCCGCCGGGGTGGGCGGGCCGTCGCGTGATTTGATGATCAAACAAGCCACACCCAAAGGGGCCACGGGTCGGGTTTATGGGATGGTCTATTCCGGCATGGACGTGGGTTTTGCCATTGCGCCGGCCTTGTTTGGGGTGTTCATGGACCACGGTTGGTATGCCGCCACCTTGGTGGGGGTGAGCCTGACTTTGGTGGTGAGCGCCGCTTTGGCTGTGGTGGTGGGTCGACAAGAGGAAAGCTCGGTTTGAGCTTAGGGTTTATTTTTTAGCAAAGCAAGTCATGGACAAGACAGAAAAAAAACAGATCGCCGGCCATTTGCTGGTTGAATGTTTGGTTCATCAAGGCGTGACACATGCCTTTGGTGTGCCGGGTGAAAGTTTCTTGGCTGTGCTGGATGGTTTTTATGCCTACAAAGAGCACATCCAATTCATCACCAACCGCCAAGAAGGTGGAGCGGCTTTCATGGCCGAGGCCCAGGGTAAATTGACCGGGCGACCAGGCATTTGCTTTGTGACGCGCGGGCCTGGTGCTACCAATGCCTCCATTGGCATCCACACCGCTTTTCAAGACAGCACCCCCATGGTGTTGTTTGTGGGTGATGTGGGCAGCGATTACCGCGATCGCGAGGCCTTTCAAGAGGTGGACTACAACAGTTTTTTCGGCCCCAACACCAAGGGATTGGCCAAACGGGTGGAGCGGGTCGATGACCCGCAACGCCTGCCCGAATATATGTCCCGGGCTTTTGCCATGGCCATGAATGGCCGCCCTGGTCCAGTGGTGGTGGTCTTGCCCGAGGACATGCTGACGCAAATGGTGACGGCTCGCCCTTTGCCCCGGGTGGATCCGGTGGAGGCGTGGTGCGATCCCGGCTCTTTGCGCAAACTCAGAGAGATGTTGTTGGCTGCACAAAGACCATTTGTCATCGCGGGTGGGGGTGGCTGGACGCCGCAAGCTGCGCAGGCATTAGAGCGTTTTGCCGATGCCTGGAAGCTGCCGGTGGGCAATGCCTTTCGTTTTCAGGATACGTTTGACAACCACCACCCCTTGTACGCCGGGGACGTGGGCATTGGCATCAACCCGGCACTGGCGCGGCGCATCGAAAGCTGCGACCTCATCATTGCCCTGGGACCGCGCCTGGGTGAAATGACCACCGGTGGCTATGCCTTGCTCCAGGCGCCCAAGACCGCTCAAAAACTGGTTCACATCCATGGTGGGGCTGAGGAGTTGCATCGGGTTTATCACGCGGATTTGGCCATGAACGCCACCATGAATGCGGCGGCCCGCGCCTTGGAGGTGCTCAGCCCGCCACCCGAATTGCCGTGGGAAGCCTGGGCCCATGAGGCCCATGCGGACTACCTGGCGAACTTAAAGCCCCAAACCCTGCCCGGGCCGATCGATATGCCCGCCATCATTGCTTGCATCGACCGGCATTTGCCTGCGGATGCCATCGTCACCAACGGGGCTGGCAACTTCGCCAGTTGGATGCACCGCTTTCACCGCCATCATGGGCTGGCCAAAGGCCACAAAACCCAACTGGCGCCCACCTCAGGGGCCATGGGTTACGGGGTTCCGGCGGGCATTGGGGCCAGCATCTTGACGGGCAGAACGGTGCTGACCATTGCAGGGGATGGCGACTTTTTGATGAACGGACAAGAGCTGGCCACAGCCATGCAGTTCGGTGGAAAAACCATCATTGTGCTGCTCAACAACAGCATGTACGGCACCATACGCATGCACCAGGAGCGTGAATATCCGCACCACGAAAGTGGCTCAGGCCTGCGCAATCCGGATTTCGTGGCCTTGGCCCACGCATATGGCTACGCGGGAGTGCACATCGAGCGCACCGATCAGTTTGAGCCTGCGCTGACAGCGGCATTGGCATTGGACCGTGGTACCTTGATGGAGGTGCGCTTGGACCCTGAGGTGATCACCACGCGTGCCACCATGGCTGCGATTCGAGAGGCGGCCATCCAAAAGCGGTCGAGTTGAGCCTGGCCTGATCTGCCAAGCACGCACGGATATGCGTGCTTGGCAGTTGGCCCGATGAGCATCAGATTGGCATAACGAAGCTGAATGACCATAAAAAAAGGCCGCTTGCGCGGCCTTTTTCATGGGCTACTGAAGTGATTACTTCAGGTGCTTGCCAATCAAGCTGGCCAGTTCAAACATCGTCACTTGGGCTTTGCCAAAGACCGCGCGCAATTTGTCATCGGCATTGATGTTGCGCTTGTTGACTTTGTCTTGCAGGCCATGCTTTTTGATGTATGTCCACATCTTGCTGACCACCTCGGTGCGAGCCAGGGGAGTTGCACCCACCACAGCGGCCAAAGCGGCGCTGGGGGTCAATGCACGCATGAATGCGGCATTGGGTGTGCGTTTCTTGGCTGGCGCCTTTTTCGCTGCTTTTTTGGCAGGGGCTTTTTTAGCCACTACCTTTTTAGCAGGCGCCTTTTTGGCTGGCGCTTTCTTAGCAGGCGCTTTTTTAGCGGCTACTTTTTTTGCCGGTGCTTTCTTCGCAGCGACTTTTTTGGCAGGAGCTGCTTTTTTTGCAGCTTTTTTTGCCGGGGCTTTTTTTGCAGTTGCCATGATTCAGTTTCCTTCTAGAAGAGAGTGAAAAATCACCGGCGGAAACGGTGTCTCCACCGGCAGTGCGAATCGTAATGGAGAAAACATGCTTTTCCAAGGGAAAAACGGTTTTTTTCACTCTTATATGTTGTTTTTCACGAGTGAAAATATCATTCAAGGTTGCTGATGCGCAGGCGTGAGGTGTGTCTGTGGGTGGACCAAGGAACCGTGGGCCATCAAGCTGGGTGGCTTTGGTGCCATTCGAAGAGGCTCATTCGCTTGGTTTTCGACTGACTCCTCAAGTCCGTTGGTCTCTGGCCAGAGGGATTTTTGGGGCCGCTCATGGTTGATTGGGTCTGCTTTAGGAGGTCATTGTGTCGACTGAATTCCCCTTGCATGTATTCGTTTACGGCACTTTGCGCCGTGGCGGTACCAACGACATCAATCGATTGAGCCCGCCGCCAAGATTCAAGGGGGCTGCGCAAGTGGCTGGGCGTTTGTTCTCGTTGGGTGATTACCCGGCCATTCAATTGGGAGCAGGCGGCATGGTCGTGGGGGAGGTCTATGCCATCGCATTTGAGCTCGAAGCGGTGTTGGATGAAATTGAAGGCATTGCGCCCACACCCGATGGGCAATACGAAAAAGTTTCCATCGCCGTTGCGGTGGGGGCGCAAATTTTGTCTTGCTTGATCTATGTGGCCACGATCGAAACATTGGCGCGTGGGGCCCAGATGGCGTCTGGAGATTGGATGCCCGATGGAGGGTAAAGCTATGCCTTGGCAGCGCTGGGTCGGATTTTGAATGATGGGCAATGGCATCCAAAACGCCTTTTTATATTATGAAAAATTGAGTGAGGACGCCACCTCTGATTTTTTCAATGTGAGATATTAAATTCTGCATTGCGAAATTAAGTTAATAAACCATTGTTTTTAATGTATAAAATAAAATTCTTATATAAGACACAAGAGCTTTTATTGTCTTATATAAGACTTAAAGTATGGGTTCTGCATTTGCAGTCTTTAACCACTTTCAAAGGGAATCACCATGCCACAAGCTCTGGCCGAACAACTCAGCCGCGAACAGCAAATCTCCGCACTTGAAAAGGATTGGGCCAGCAACCCCCGATGGAAGGGCATCAAGCGTGGATACAGTGCCGCCGACGTGGTTCGGTTGCGTGGAAGTTTCCCGATCGAATACACCTTGGCGCGACGTGGTGCTGAGAAATTGATGGATTTGCTTCACACCGAAGCCTATGTGAACTGCCTGGGCGCTCTGACCGGGGGCCAAGCCATGCAGCAGGTCAAAGCGGGTATCAAAGCCATTTACCTCTCGGGTTGGCAAGTTGCGGCTGACAACAATGGCTATTCATCCATGTACCCCGATCAATCTCTCTACCCAGTGGATTCGGTGCCCGGCGTGGTTGAGCGGATCAACAACACATTTCGCCGCGCCGATGAAATCCAGTGGTCCAAGGGCTTGAACCCCGGTCAACCGGGCTATATCGACTATTTCGCCCCCATCGTGGCCGACGCCGAGGCTGGTTTTGGCGGGGTGCTGAATGGGTTTGAGCTGATGAAGGCCATGATCCGCGCGGGTGCGGCTGGGGTGCATTTTGAGGACCAATTGGCATCCGTGAAAAAGTGCGGCCACATGGGTGGAAAAGTGCTGGTGCCCACCACCGAGGCTGTGCAAAAGCTGATCGGCGCGCGCATGGCGGCCGATGTGTGTGGTACGCCGACGCTGGTGATTGCACGCACAGATGCAGAGGCGGCCGATTTGTTGACCAGTGATTACGATGAAAACGACAAGCCATTCATCACCGGTGAGCGCACTGCTGAAGGTTTTTACAAAACCCGCAAGGGCATGGATCAGGCCATTTCACGCGCCGTCGCCTATGCCCACTACGCCGATTTGGTGTGGTGTGAAACCGGCACCCCCGACTTGGAGTTCGCGCGCCAATTTGCCGAAGCGGTGCACAAGGTTCACCCCGGAAAAATGTTGGCCTACAACTGCTCGCCATCTTTCAATTGGAGAAAGAACCTGGACGATGCCACGATTGCCAAGTTTCAGCGCGAGCTGGGCGCCATGGGGTACAAATACCAATTCATCACCTTGGCGGGCATCCACTCCATGTGGTTCAACATGTTTGACCTGGCACAGGACTACGCCCAACGTGGGATGTCTGCCTATGTGGAGAAGGTTCAAGAGCCTGAGTTTGCGGCCCGTGACCGGGGCTACTCCTTCGTTTCCCACCAGCAAGAAGTTGGAACAGGCTACTTTGATGATGTCACCACAGTGATCCAAGGCGGCAAGTCCAGCGTGACGGCCCTGACAGGCTCCACCGAAGAAGAGCAGTTTCACTGAACACTGTTCCTGCGCCCGCGCCTCAGGGCGTTGACGAAAAAAGCCCGTTCGCGGGCTTTTTTTATGGGAAAATCAACCGCTAAGCGCGGTTCATACCGCGCTTGTTTTTTGTTGAATCAACAGACACCTCACCGAGTTGCCCATGCCCCAAGTTTCCCTGCCTGATGGATCTACCCGTAATTTTGCTTCGCCAGTCACGGTGGCCGATGTGGCAGCCTCCATTGGCGCAGGGTTGGCTAAGGCGGCTTTGGCTGCCAAAGTGGATGGCCAAATGGTCGATACCAGCCATTTGATCGAGGGCGATGTTCGTTTGGCCATTTTGACGGCCAAAGATGTGGATGGTTTGGAGGTGATCCGGCATTCAACGGCTCACCTGTTGGCGTATGCGGTCAAAGCTCTTTTTCCAGATGCGCAGGTCACCATTGGGCCTGTGATTGAAAACGGCTTTTATTATGATTTTTCTTACCATCGTCCGTTCACGCCAGAAGACTTGGTCACCATCGAAAAGAAAATGACGGAACTGGCCCACCTGGACCAAGCCATTGTTCGCCGTGTTTTGCCACGCGATCAAGCCGTGGCCCACTTCAAGTCCATGGGGGAGCACTACAAGGCGGAAATCATTGCCAGCATTCCTGCTCAAGAAGATGTGAGCTTGTACCGAGAAGGCGAATTCGAAGACCTGTGTCGCGGGCCCCATGTGCCCAGCACTGGCAAGCTAAAGCACTTTAAATTGATGAAGGTGGCCGGCGCTTATTGGCGGGGGGACCACCGCAATGAAATGTTGCAGCGGATTTATGGCACGGCCTGGGCCAGCAAAGAAGATC